>JAJRTI010000462.1 GCA_024278415.1 Planctomycetota bacterium
CGCCTTCCCTGACGAAGTTCACGTGTCCGGTGGCCTCCTTCTTGTCCCGTTTCGCTTGGATCGTCGCCACGGCTTGATCGCCCTTGATCTCGGCGGACTTCCACTTGAGCTTCGTCTGGCCCATCTGCTCCCACATCGCGTTGCGGTCCTTCTTGCTCATGGACTCGAATTGCCGCGTGGCCATGCCTTGGAACATGAGTGCGTAGCACTCGACCATAGCCGTGAGGTTCTTGTCCTTCACCGCGGCGAGCCAGCGCTTGAACGTTTTCTCAGGCGTAGCGAACTCCGGCCGCGGCTCGCGCGCCTCGAACGTGATCGACCGCACCTTCGCCTGCGGCACTTTCACCGTTTTGCCCGCCACGTCAAACGTGAACCCGCCGTCGTAGTAGTGCACGAGCTTGGCGTTCATCTTCGTGCCGTCGATCAGTTGCACCACGTCCGCCCGTGCGGACGCGCACGATGCGAGGCACAGAGTGAGCAGGACGATGCGGGCGCGGTGGGGATGCATGCGGGTCTCCTAAGTGTATTGGACAATAGATCGGCAGGATAGCGAGACGCGAATGGCTTTGCAACTGCCGATCAGGCGAAGCGGCCGCGCTCAACGCCGCCGAACGTTGGCCTTCGCGTGTTCCGGAGTGTACCATTATCGACAATCGCCCGATCGGGCTCTGCGTGAAGCACCAGGAGGATGAACCATGATACGGATGCATACAACTGGCGCACTTGCCTTGGCCGGCTTTGCGGCATCAGTCCTGTCCACCGCAGCCGACGCGGCCACGGTGGTGGCCGAGGGGTGGGCGTCGCTCGAAGGCCGCACAGCGGAGCAAGCGCGGCAGGCCGCGGAGCAGCGGGCGTACGAGGATCTGCGCGACCGCGTTGAGGGTGTGTTCTTCTTCTGGAGCCCAGCCACCGGCGCGAAGCTCATGGGCCAAGGGGAGCTGAAGGTGAACGCCCCGCCGTACGGCGCGAAGCTCACCTATGCCGGCGCGTCGAGCTTCGGCATGTACCACGTGAAGATGGAAGCTGAGCTTCCCGCAGATAGTCCTGCCGCGGCCGCGAAGGGCAAAGCGATGTCCGCTACGGGCAGCGCACCCGCGGGCCGCGACCCAGCGGGGGCGTTCGGCTTTGCGCGGCGGGCCGCGCTGGTGGAGGCCATTGGCAGCGCGATCACGTTCTACTTCGCGGTCCAGCGTGCGTCGCCAACCGTGACATCCGGCAGAGCGTTCCCTGTGGGCGCATACAACATCGCCATGGGCAGGGATGCGCTGCTGGTCAATGTGGATGTGAAGGTGTGGGTGGGTGGCGCAGGCCGCTCCTCCTTGGCTGGCGCGCCGCGCAGCAAACGCAATGTGTTCATCGAGGTCGCCAACCGCACCAGCGGCGACTCCTTCCGGCAAACGACCGGCACTCGCATGCGCTACAGGGGCGGCGACCTCCGCGCGAAGTACGGCGCTGGCGTCATGGGCAAGCAAGGCCTGAACACGAAGTTTCGAGTGGGCAAGCTATCGGGCCGCGTCCACACGAGCCAGGAGCGCACCGTCTCCTCTGGCGGAGGCGCGATGACGCTCATGGTGCAGGACGGCACGACCGGCTACCTCGACGTGGGCGCGTGGGTGCCGATGAGCGTGTCGTACAGAACGGGCGGCATCGACCCGCGCACGGGCCGGCCGGTGCAACTCTACGGCACGCTGCCTATCATGACGCACACTGGCGCGCGGCTCGCGGTGCGCGCGACGATCCTCGATGGCGGCCGCATCCGCATCACGGCCATCCCCGAGTACGCATCGCTCACGCGCAACCGCGCGGGCCGCCGCGTGGCCGGCGCCGCGGTCACCGTGACCGCGCGGGACGGGCAACCCATGCCCATCGCCGGCCTCAGTTGGCGCGGCGCCGCGACGTCCAGTGGCATGCGGGGCGCGCAGAGCCGGACGCTTAGCTTGATCCTGACGCCGCACATTCGGTGAAGACTACCGAGCGGACAGCCTTCCCCGTCCATCGGACCGCGAAGGCGTTCCGCTCGTACTCTCATGTCACGCCCGAAGTGTCGACGGGGTCGCCCTTCGTTGGTAGTGAGGACCGTAAGGGCCTCCTGTGCATCTGTCCACCGGCCAGACGAAGGCGACCCTTACGGGTCGCACTACGAGCGGGGGGCCGGCCGCGAGCGGCGCGACATCGCAGCCGTGACGTGACCCGAGTCTCGCCGATGCTTCTTCGAGAGCGCGAGGCCCGCTGCTACGGCCGCCAGCGTCGCAAGTGACAGCCACGCTCCCCATACTGCGCTTGTCGGTCGGTACTCAAAGGTGATGCGCGACTCGCCCGGCGCGGCGTCGCATCCGATGAACCCGTTGACCCACTTCGCGCCCGACGTTCCTCCTCGAACGCGCCACCCGCGCGCGTAGTTCTGGTTCAGCACGACCTGGCCCGGCCCGTCAAGGCTCGCCTCGACCACGACCCGATTGGGCGTCCACTGGGCGATGCGCGCCTTCTTCTGCGAGGGATAGACGAACGCCTCGCCGCGATACTCGGGCTTGTTCCGGCCGATCGGCCGGCGTAGCGTGCCCGCGGATTCGAGCGCGTCCACCGTGCCCACGTTGCAGAGGAATGCGGGGTAGAGCATGCTGAGCGTGCGCTGAGCCAGGGGGGCGAGCCCGCGCACGTACTGCGCGGCATCCACGTCGTCGAGCTTCGAGATTTGCACGAACGGACCCTGCCGCACGGGCTCCGCGGGAGGCACGGTGAACGTGCGAGCGAAGATGCACGCGTTCACACTCACGAGCCGGCCCAGCACGAGGACCACGACGCCTGCCGCGGCCACCCGGCGGCATCGCTCGGGGCCCGCCAACGCGTCGAGCCCAAACGCCGCGAACGCGGCCACGAGGAGCATGCCCACCAGCCGCGCCCGCTGGGCCACGCGCATGGAGGAGAACACCGGCAGCGACCGCAGAGCATCCCACAGGCTGACCGGCGCAAGCTGGCCCAGAGAGAGCCACAGCAAAAGGGCGAGCATCGCTGCAAGGGGCCAACGCCGCCGGCCTTGCGCACGAAGGCCAAGCGCCGCAAGCAGCAGCGGCAGCATGCCGACGTACGCTGCGTTCTCCTCCCAAGTCCACGTCGCTTTCACGTCGCCCCCGGCTTGCACCCGCGCGTTCCAGTCCACGAGCGACCGCACCAACCCAGCCGAGCTGTAGCCGGAGTGGTCGCTGAGTTGCCGCGGATGTGCGCGCATGTACGCCAGCGCTGGAACGAATTTCACCGCGCCCAAGAGGACCGCAAGCCCGATGGCAAGCGCAACCGTGCACATGGACTTCGCCACGCGCGGCATCGACCGCGGCCGGCCGTGAAGCGCGTGGCCGAGCGCGTGAAGGCTTAGCAGCAGGCACGTCCACGCCAGCGGGTACGCGCCGCCATTGAAGAACATGAGCGCGAGCGCGGCCGCGCACGCGACGAGCCAGGGGAAGCCGTTGGCCGTGCGGCCCGCGCGGAGCGCGCGGTCGAGGAATGCGAGGGCCCACGGCGTGTACGCGCAGGCCATGAGCCATGTCATGCCCTCCGCAAGGCCTTCGGCAAACATGGTGCACAGCCCATACACTCCGGCCCCCAGCACCGACGCGAGCCGCGACGCGCGCCATTGGCGCAGCAGCACGAACGCTCCGAGAAGGCCAAGCGCGAAGTGGAGCGGGATTTCGAGCTTCACGCCGTGCACGGTGCCGAACGCGAGCACGAGAGCGAACGTGGGCGAGAGGAATCGGCTCTGCGGGTTGGCGAGCATGACCATGCCGCCGCAGTACCAGGGGTTCCACAACGGCCACTGGCGGTATTCCAGCAGCGTGCGCCGCGGCACGGCCTGGTAGAAGAAGTGCTGGTCCCAGTCGCCGCGGCCCCAATAGTCAAAGTGCCGGAAGATGGGCCACGTGGCTGCGAGCGCGAGGCCTGTGCAGAGCAGGACGGGCGTGATCCGCGCGCGCGTCATGGGCCGGCCTCCGGTTTCTTCAGCTTCGCACGCGGGCGATTTTGGGCATCGTCCCGCACGCTGGCGCGTGCGGCTATCGCCTTCAGCATCGCGCGGGCGTGGGGATCATTCGGCATTCGCTCCAGCACTTGCCGCACACGATCGGGCCGGCCCTTGGCCTCGTAGATGCGCGCCAACGCAAGCAAGTTGTCGGTGTCCCTGCCTACGCAATCGACCGCGTGGCGGAACTCGGCGTCGCCGCGGGCGAAGCGCCGGAATGAAGTGTAAACGCAGTCGAGGTACGCGTGCCCCTCGGCCCCGCACAAGTTGCGCGGCACGGCGCTGAGCGGCACGTCGTAGATGAGATAGCTGTACCCAATGCGGCCCACCGGCTTGAACGGGCGCAGCCAGGCGTACGTTTCGCGTTCCTCCGGGGAGAGGCCCTGCAGAGCGTTGGCATTGACGACGATGCGGCCGTGCACGAAGTGGGCGCCCGGCCGGAAGAGCACGTCCGGGTAGTGCGCCTGCACGTAGCGCAGCGCGGCCCGCGCGCCTTGGCCCCAGTCGAGGTTCGAGTCGATGAGATACTTGTATCCCTGCGCGGGCCCGCCCACCCAGGCGTTGAAGAAGCAGAGATACCAAGGGAAGACCGACAGCGACTCCGCAACGTAGAGCACGAGCGCCCCCCCCAGGAGCGCTTGCACGCGGCGCGGCCGGCGATACTCGATCGCCGCGAGCCGGCTGATCGCGACGTGGAGGAATGGGAGCATGGGCAGCACGTAGCGGAAGCCGATGTCAATGCGGTTGAATAGGCTCATGTAGACGAAAAGCCAGATCGGCGGAGCGACGAGCGTGAGGGCTGTGATCCAAGCGGTAGGGGGGCGCTCAGTGTCCCGCGCATCCTCAGGACAGGCCCGGGGCTTGCGCACCATGAGCAGCGCGGCCACCAGTACCGCTTGGAGAGCAATGGGCGTCTTGATGAGAAACGCGACGAGGAAGTACTGAGGCCAACCTTTGCGAGACAACTCGCCCATGAGGAAGCCCCATTCGCCCTGGTCCGCGTGCGCGAGTTGGAAGTCGATCCCGCGCAAGAACGGCTCCGGGAACAGGAGTGTGAGAGCGGGATCTGCCCACCGCTGCATGAGTGCGCTGCGCGGCGCAAGGGTGCGGGTGCTGCCCGTGAAGAGATAGCCCGCGTGTAGCAGGGCGAGCGCAATTGCGCCAATGGCCACGAGGTCGGCCACCGCCCGGCCGCGGCGTTTGGGCCAGCCACCCACGAGCACCACGATCGCCCAGAGCGGCACAAACAAGAGCGCTGTGAACTTGCTGAGCACCGAAAGCCCGATGGCCAAGCCGGCCACCGCGGCGCGGCCGGGGCTGGGTCGCCGGCCGTAGCGCCATAGCGCGTACGCCGACGCGAGGACCGTGCTCGTGAGCGTGGCGTCGGACGTGACGAGCGCCGCGTGTGCGAGGAGGTTGGGGCTGAACGCGGCCAGCACGAGCGCAACGAGTCCCGCGGTGGGGCCATAGAGGTCCCGAGCCCATCGAAACACGAGCCACGCCAGAGCGATGCTGGCGATCAGCATGGCGAACCGCGCTCGCGTCAAGGGATCCATGCCCCCGACCAGAGCATCGGGCGCTGCACTGGGGAGCGCGGCGAGGTAGAACGAAAGCGGCGGATGGTGCCAAGAGTAGCGCGCCGACCAGTCCCGCGTCCGCAGCAGGCGCTCACCGATGCCCAGGTTGGTCGCCTCGTCGTACGTGGCCGACTGGGGCAGCGTGCTCAAGGCCGCCAGAACGATGAACATCGCCCCGATCAGCCACGCACCATTAATCGCGTTCGCAGACGCTTCGTTAGTAGATTGCCCAGCCTCGCCTGACATGCCGCGAATTCTATGCGATGCCGCGAACCGGCGCAAACACGCGGCATGACGCAACTGGACAGACTGATGGGCCTCGGCTAAACTTGCGGCGTTCTGCGAATCACCAGGAGTGAAGCAAATGACTCATGCCTCTCACCGGCTCGTGCGCGTCGCTATGGTATGTGGCGCCGTTTGCATGGGCGCCACGGCCCTGGCATTGGCCGTGGACATCAATGCCGACGCGCAAGCGATCCTCGCGGCATCGGGCGTGAAGGGCGGCTTGGTGGTGCATGTGGGTTGCGGGACCGGCCGGCTGACGGCAGCGTTGCGAGCGACGGACAGCTTTCTCGTGCAGGGCCTCGACCGCGCCGCCGCCAACGTCGCCAAGGCGCGAGCGCATGCCGCGTCGCTCGGCCTCTCGGGCAAGGTGGGCTTCGCTCAGTGGAGTGGAGGCCGGTTGCCGTACGTGGACAACCTGGTGAACCTGCTCGTGGTCGAGCATCCTGCGGACGTCGCGCGGCAAGAGGCCCTCCGCGTGCTCAGCCCGGACGGGGTGATGATGGCGAGGCAAGGCGGCAAGTGGGTGAGGACGGCCAAGCCGTGGCCGGGCGACATCGACGAGTGGACGCACTTCCTCCACGACGCGGACGGCAACGCGGTGGCCCGCGACGCACGGGTTGGCCCGCCGCGGCACATGCAGTGGGTCGCTAAGCCGTTGTGGACGCGCAATCACCATGTGCTCGCCAGCATCAGCGCACTCGTGTCCGCGCGTGGCCGGCTCTTCTACATCATCGACGACGGCCCATCTGGCTCCATGAGCATGCCGCCGCAGTGGTCGCTCGTGGCCCGCGATGCGTTCAACGGTGTCCGGATGTGGCAGCGGCCGATCGCGTCGTGGGCGTGGTATCGCCGTCAGTTTCGGTCGGGGCCGGTGCAGCTCCCGCGGTTGCTCGTGGCGGTGGGCGAGCGCGTGTTCGTGCCCCTGGGCTTGGACGCGCCGGTGACCGCGCTCGACGCAGCGACCGGCGAGACAGTGAAGACGTTCGAAGGCACGGAACACGCGGAAGAGCTGGTGCTGGAGGACGGCGTGCTGCTGGCCGTCACCGGCGCGCCCGCGGCCGAGGAGGCTGAGCGCTCGGCCAGACGCGGCCGCGGAAACAACGGCAAGTCGCCGGCGTTCAGGAACGAGAAGACCCTCGTCGCTCTGGCTGCGGACACGGGCGAGGTGCTGTGGCGGTGGCGGGATTCGGCCACGGGCCAGATGATGCCGCTCACGCTGGCCGCGGCCGGGGGGCGCGTGTTTTTCCAAGCCGGGCAAGGCGTGGTGTGCCTCGATCTCAAGACCGGCCGCGAGCGCTGGCGCGCCGGCAAGGTCGCGGGAGCCAACCGCAAGCCGAGGCGGCCGGGCTGGTCCGTGGCGACGCTCGTCGCGCGGGCCGACGTGGTGCTATGGTCCGACGCCGGGCAACTGCACGCGTTCGCCGCGGGCGATGGCCGGCCGCTGTGGTCGTGCCCGTCCCGTCCAGGCTTCCGCTCGCCCCCGGACGTGTTCGTCATTGGCCGGCTCGTGTGGATCGGCCCCAGCTTCTCCGAGGGCCGTGATCTCGTGACGGGCGAGGTGAAGCAGCGCAACAACATCGCGGCGCTGCTTCAGACAGCCGGCCACCACCACCGTTGCTACCGCAACAAGGCCTCCGACCGGTTCATCATGACCGGCAAGCGCGGCATCGAGTTCATCGACCTGGTGGGCAACGAGCACTCGCGCAACAACTGGATTCGCGGCCTATGCCAGTACGGGATTCTGCCC
>JAJRTI010000463.1 GCA_024278415.1 Planctomycetota bacterium
GCACTTCAAGCCCGGCCCCGTGGAGAACCGTCAGCACATGATGTTTCGTGAGCGCAAGTATCAGGATAAGTTCGTCGAGACCTGGCAGAAAATCGCCAGGCGTTATCGAGGGAGGAAGATCATCTGGGGCTACGACCTGGCGAACGAGCCGCAAGAAGGAGTTGTCGCGGACGGGCTTCTGGACTGGCAAGACCTGGCTGAGCGCACCGCCAAAGCCATCCGGGAGATCGATCCGAACGTGGCGATCATCGTGGAATGCCCCCAAGGCGGCAATCCCTTCGGCTTCCGCTTCTTCTACCCCATCGACGTGCCAGGCATCGTGTACAGCGTCCACATGTACCTGCCCCATTCGTTCACACACCAGGGCGTCAAAGGCCGGCCCCTCGGCCTGACGTATCCCGGCAAGATTGACGGCGTGCAATGGGACAAGGAGCGGATGCGGCTGGCCCTAAAGCCGGTGATCGACTTCCAGCGCAAGTATGGCGTGCACATCTACGTCGGCGAGTTCAGCGCGATCCGCTGGGCGCCCGACGGCAGCGCGTATCGCTACCTGAAAGACTGCATCGACCTATTCGAGGAGCACGGATGGGACTGGACCTACCACGCGTTCCGCGAGTGGAGCGGCTGGAGCGTCGAGCACAGCGACGACATGAAGGTGAGGGAGCCCACGCAACAGCCCACCGACCGAAAGAAGCTGCTGATGGGCTGGTTCGCGAAGAACGAGAAGCCATGAACGGAGGGAAGGGGGTCCCCTCTTCGATCCAATTCGTTGGTTGCTTTCCCAACACAGTTGAACAGTTTCCGCAGGAGACAGCCGAATGATCAACGCATTCCTCCTCGCCGCGTCGCTGAGCCTCACTGCTGCGAGTGATGGACAGTCGCTCGACGCGTTGTCGTACGCGGATACCTCCATCGCGCGGAAGCACTGGCGCCCTCAGTTCGGCAGCAAACCGGTGAGCGTCGAAACGCTGCCCGGCGGCGCCCCCTGCCTCGCGCTTGACGCTGAGTTCACCAAGCCTGGCGACCGCGCATGTTGGGACTGGAGCGCGCCGCTCGACCTGTCCGACGTCGGACGAGTGAGCTTCGACGTTCGGGCCACGAACGGAGGGCTCGGCGGCAACATCGGCATCTACTTCGGCACGCCCAACGGATGGTACGCGAAGTTCTGGTGGGGTGGCGTGCCGGACGCGTGGACGCCGCGCACGTTCCGGCTTGACACGTTCGGCACGGAAGGCAAGCCCGATGGGTGGGACAAGGTCACGACGTTTCGCTTCTCGATCTGGAGCACGGGCGCGGGCAAGACGACGTACCGACTCCGCAACTTCCGCGTGCACCGAAGAGACCCGGGCGAAAACCTGTTGATCAACGGCAGTTTTGAGATTCCCGGCATTGGAGTCCCGTACGGCTGGGGCAGCGGACACTGGGGAGTGGGGCGTCTGCCATGGGCCGCAGACATGGACCTCTGGCGCAAACACTGGCATCTCGACCGCCGCGTGGCGAAGCACGGGAAGGCCAGCCTGTGCATCGAAAACACGCCCGAACTGCCGCTGCTGAAGGCGTACTCGGTTTGGGTCAAGGTCCCCAAAACGGTCAAGACGTGCACCCTCTCCGCGTGGCTCAAGTCCGACCGCGCCGCGCTCGACGTCGTCCTCCAGTGCGCGGGCCGGAGCACCAAGGTCACGGTCGCAAACGTCTGGCAGCAAGTCGCGCTGACGCAGATCCCGTGGCAGAAGCGCATGACTGTTGTCGTCGCGCCACAAGCGCCCGGCAAGCTGTGGATCGATGCCGTGCAAGTTCAGGCCAGCGAGCGCCCCACCCCGGAATTCCATGCCGCATTTCGCGACGAAGGTATCGCGGCTCGCGAAGCGCTGGTCGATTGGTCGCCGCCGCGCAGGACCGCTGCCGTAGCCGCGGGGCGCGGTGTGAGTGGACCGGTGACGAAAGCGACGGTCGCCATCGACGAGCACGGCCGCTTCCTGCTCGACGGCAAGCCGTACATCCAGCACTCGCTCGGCTTGGAGTTCGTCTCGGACCTCGACATCCTGGACTTCACTGCGAAATCGGGCTTCAAGGACGTCTGCATCCAGATCCGTGGGAGCGTCACCACCGCGCAACTGAAGGCGATCTTCGACCGTTGCGCCCAAGTCGGCCTGCGCATCATCCCCTGGCTCGACGGCCGCATGTCCCGCGAGCGCTTCGCCGAGCACATCCGCACACTCAAGGACCCCCCCGCGCTGCTCTGCTGGTACGTGTACGACGAGCCGAGCGGTGATCGCTTTGCGGAAGCGGATGCGAGAGTGAGGCTGGCGAAGTCGCTCGACCCGTCGCACCCGGCCCTCATCAACTACCTGGGCAACCGCCTCGAGGACCAGACGGGCGACATCTACTCGACCGACGTCTATCCCATTCCCCACAGCGCCCCGAACGCGGCCATCGGCGCGGTCCAGCGCATGGAGGCCGCGGCCGCGAAGGTGAACAAGCCCGTCTGGATGTGGCTCCAGGGCACGGGCTACGCGTACTGGATGGACCGCGAACCTTCGCCCCGCGAACTGTCATGCATGGCATACGGCTCGCTCATCGCCGGCGCCCGCGGCATCTACTACTTCGCGCAGATCCCGCGCACGAAGGAATGCTTCGATGAGATGCGCGCGTTGTGCGTCGAGATCGACGCGCTCACGCCCGCACTGTGCAGCCTGGGCGAAGCGCCGGCCATCGAGTGCGATCAGCAGGCCATCCTCTGCCGCGCGTTCGCGCACGACGGCAAGCTGTGGGTGCTCGCGGTCAACACAGAGAGTTCGCCGTGTGAGGCCAGGTTCACACTGGCTGGCGCACGAGGCGACGTTTCGGTTGTCTTCCAGGGACGCAAGATTGCCACGCAGGGCGAATCATGGGCTGATGGATTTGGGCCATACGAGAGGCGCGTGTATAGGCTCGTGTCTGCACGGAAATTGCCCTGAGTGTGGTTGCGACAGGGATTCCAGGCGGTGCGGCCGATTTGATCCCCTGCCCCTGGGGCCGGGGGCAGGCTCATGGCGCAACGCGCGCAGGTCTGGCGAGAGCGCCACAGGTGTGGAGTGCGCCGGCAGAGTCCGCCGTACGGCGCAATGGCGCTTAGTTAACCGTTTTTAGCGCCGTAGGCGCGATAGCCAATAGCCAGGGGCGTGAGCCCCTGGAGAGGATGTGTGTTTCGCGTCCAAGCCCCGTTCGGGGCGACTGAGCCGTGCGAATGCGACATTCTGTCGCCTCTTCGAGGCTCTTTGGAATCAATGTCTCACACTCCCACGGCTTGCGCCGTGGGCTATTGACTGCCGTCCCGTTGGGACTCAATCATCCCTATTTCAGCACCATTGCGCCGTTCGCCTCACTTGGCCGAAACGCGAATCCTGTGCTCGGCCGCCAGCGCGCCGCGGCCTTGTTTGCGCCAGACCACCAGGCTGACCCGGTAGGCGCCCGGTCGCTGGTAGGTATAGCTGGGGCTGGTGGCTGAAGACGGAACGCCGGCTCCGAAGTCCCACAGGACATGGCCGATCTCGCCGACGCCGGCCTCCGAGGTATTGCGGAACTGCACGGGCTCGCCGACGCGTGCGGTGCTGGGCGCGGAGAACGACGCGACGGGCGGCTTGCCCGTGAAGCCTTTCGTCTCCAGGTTCGTATCCTGCTTGTTGCCGGACACCAGGTTGTTCTCCCACAACACCGCATCGCCGGGATAGTGGTTGATCGAGCCCATGCGGTTGTTCGTGATGATGTTGTTGACGAAACTGATGTGGTTCACGTCCTTGCCGCTCGTGATCTGAATACCCAGTCCCGCGTTGTCCGTGATGCGGTTGCTGTCGAACACAATGTGCGCGGCGTGGTTGTTGAACCGGATCGCGTGGCCGTCATTGCCAGGGTAGCGGGCCGAAGGATGGCCTCGCTTCATCTTGCTGAAGGTGTTGTCGTAGAAGTA
>JAJRTI010000464.1 GCA_024278415.1 Planctomycetota bacterium
GGGCCGACCCAGTGCGCCACTCCGCCGCTGCCGTAGTAGCCTCCGCCGTACTCGGAGAGCGTCTCGATTCCTTCGAACACGTGCGTGGCCGCGGTCGCCCACCACTTGCCGCGCTCCGAGCCGACGACGAGACCCAAGGCGCCCAGCCCTTCCAACGCGCGGTTCAGTTGCGCGGCGCCCGCGGTCCGGCGCAACGGGTGCTTCGGGTGGTAGCATTCGACAATGGAGCCGCCCGTGGTGGTCGTGTCCAGAAAGAAGTAGTTCAACCCGGCCTTGGCGCCGGCCAACCCCACGGGCCGAACCGCGTCGTACAGCGTCGCGGGGCAACGCACGAGGTAGCCCTTCGGATCCCAAGGGCTCTTCTTGTATTTGAACTTGCCGGCGGCGGGCAGGATTGCGCCCTGTTCTTGGGACGGATCCTTGGCGATCAGCCTCCCCTGGATCCAACCGTAATTGTGGTAGCCGCCGATGAGATAACCCGCATCGACGGCCGCCTTGATCGCGTCGCGTTCGATGCCTTGTGTGGCCGCGGCTTCGCCTGGACGCGGTTTGGAGACGATGGCTCGCCGGATGCCTGCCTGCTGCAATGCTTGGATCAACCGCGGGGAGAGATCGCGCTGATGCCACACGTCGAGCGCAGCCTTGAGCCGGGCGACCGCCGGGTTCGCGCGAACCTTGTCTTCCCATGAACGAAACGCTCCTCGCGCCTGTTCGCCGCGGCGGAACGTCTTCGCCATGGCGACGTACCCGCCTCGGGTGAAGAAACGAAACGTGACGCGCCGGGGATACGCGAACTGCCGCTTCGACGCGACCCACGTGATCTGCGGCAGCGTGCGTTCGCCTTTCGGAGTCTTGACCCACTGGACCGAAAACATGCAGTCGTATGGCGTGTCGACCTGCGTCATCACTCCGCGCTCGCCGTCCGTGACGCCCCACCAGGGCATGCTGAGTTTCTGGTGGAGCCACAAACGGTTCCAGCGCCGGTAATCGACCAACGGGTCGGTGTCCCGCGTGGAGTAGATGACGCCTTCGTCGATGGGCACCGCCGCGTCGGGCCCCGCATCGTCGTTGTGAAACGCGTAGGGATACGTCATGAGCATCACGCCGGGCCAGCTCGGCTTCCACGGCAGCGGGCGGTCTCGGTCGGGCGTGTCGATGGTGACGGTCAGCGCGGCTTCATCGGCCGCGAGCCGGAACACCACGTCGAAGGGATGCCCCTTCCAGGTGGCCTTCGCCCGGATGGATCGGCCGTCGGCCGCCGCCTGCGTGAGCTGAATCAAGCTGCCCGGTGAAATCTTGTTCGTCACGACCTTGCCCCATTGGCGCCCCCTGGCCGACTGAAACGGCGCGTACTGCCGCCACACGACACCGTTGCGAAGGTCTTGGGCCGTCAGCAAGCCCGACGGCGTGGCCAACGACACGCGCAGCGACTCATTCGAAATGGCGGCTTCCCGGCCCGCGCCGGCGGCGCCACACCCGGCAGGCCAGCTAGCGGTAACGAACGCGAGCGCGAGAATGGCATGTGCAATTCGCATGAGTCTTTTCCCTTTCCCAATCGTCGGGCTTGAGAGTGTTGATCCAAACGGGTTCGAGGGCTCCGTCCCGTTGCTACGCGAGGAGCGCAAGCAAAGCACGCATCGAAGTGGGCGAACCTCTCTGCGCTTGGATTGAACGACTTGGCATATCTACGGCGAATTCTCCCAAGAGCGACCCTGTCACCGCAAGGCGTCGCCCAGCACCGGCAGCAACTCGCTGAGATGGTCGATGCCGAGCGAGCCGGGTTTCAGCGCCCGCAACGCGGCCCAGTCATCCGCGGTGAGGCGGTTGTGCGTCACGTGCAGCTTCTTGCCCGCGGCGCGCACTGCGTCGGCGACTTCCGCCGCGAGCCGCAACGGAACGCCGATGCGCGCGTAGTGCGCGTAGCGGATGGCTTCATGAATATCGGGAAGCTGCTTGCCCCACCACACCACGCGCACGCGGGCGTCCCGATGCCGAAGCGCCTCGGCCTCCTCGACGCGGGAGACCTCGATGAGCGCCTCCTCCCAGAGGCCGTATTTCCCAATCAATTCGATGACCCGGTCGTAAAACCTCTGGTTCGCCTCGAACGGATACGATTCGTCGTCCTTCGTGTCGATCCACATGCGCAGCCCGGGCCGCTTCTTCATCGCGACGACCCGGAACACTTCCTCCAGCGTGGGAATGATGACGCCTTTGCCCCGCAATGGGAACGTGTGGTCGCCCTTGGGGTCGAACTTGTACGCCGCGTCGAGCGTCTGGAGTTCGGCGACGGTTTTTTCCGCCACAACCCAATCTTGATCGCAAGTGCGGCCGGTGGTCTGGTCGTGGATGACCACGATCTCGCCGTCGGCCGTCTTGCGGATGTCCATGTCGAGGCTGAAGCCATCGTGCAGGTTGCGCCGAAACGCGTAGAGCGTGTTTTGCGGCGCGTCTGCGCTGCCGCCGCGGTGGGGGAAGATGTCCGTGCGGCGCAAACGATACTCGTCTCGATTCACCAGTCGAACCACCACGTCTACTCCTTTCCACGGTGAGGTGAGCGTTCGCACGCCGCGGCCCGGGACAGGCTCGCCGGGGCGCGCTTGGCCCGTGTCGGCCCGATACCATTCGACCGCGAACGTCCCCGAAGCCTGTCGCAAGTCCACGCGCACGCCCGGCGTGCGGCCAGGGCCGAGCGTTGCGCGCGTCCGCGTGCGTTGCTCTTTGGAATTGCGGTCGCCGCCGCTGCGCTCGCCGTCCTTTGCGCAGGGCAGGTAGATGAGATACTCGTCATGCCCTCGCCGCGCACATTGCGCGCGGCTGGGCCCGTTCGGCTCAGGCTTCGGTGCGGGAATGGCCCTCGCGGCCGCGTCGTCCGGCTCGAACTCGGCCAAGTCGATGCGCCGCGTCTCGAAATAACGCTTGATGTGGATGACCGAATTGAGCCCTTTCAATGGCTCGGTGTACGTATGCCCTGGCACTTGGAAGGGCCGCCGCCCCGTCGTCGAGTAGGGATGAAGCACGGGGTAACGCCCGCCGTAATTCGGCGACCCGCCCGACAGCAGCACCGACCAGAACAGCCGGCGATAGTAGTAGTCGGGGTGCAAAATCCTCTCCTGATCCCGCGGCGGCTGTTCGTACCAATCCTCGCCGTAAAACAGGTGCACGGGCCAGCGGTAGTAGTCGTCGCAGACTTTTCCATCCACCTCGGCGTAGCGCTCCACGTGCAGGTACGTGTGCCATGCGCCAAAGTCCCGTTCCGTCGCGAGCGCGTGGTGTTCGTAGCGTTTGCAGCCCGCTGACCGCAACGTGTGGAATGGGTCATGCTCAGCCAGATACTCGCCGATCTCGCGCACCATGTCCACGTTGCGGTCGGCCTGGGGCCACTTCTTGAGGTTTACGAACACCGTGTCGTTCACGATTTGGAAAAACACCTGCGGCCAAGCGGCCCAGCGCGCGATCATGTAGTCGAGCGTCCGTTGCCGCCACCGCTTCGGGATGCGAAACCACCGCCGGCCCACGTCGCTCGTCTTGCCAAACAGAATGAGTTGCACATACAAATCGGGATGATGGTTCAGCAAGTATTCGAGGCGTCGGTCGGTAGCTTGGAAGCGGGCGAGGTCGAACTGCTTGTAAAAGTCGTTCTTGTGCACGTCCCGTTCCCAGCACCAATTCGAGCGCTCGTAGTGGCCGAGTGTCGGGCTATGCCGTCCCCATCCCGCGTACCCGCCGCCGCCGCCCGCGCGCAGCGACGTGGCGCCCAGCGCCGCGTCGTCTTCCACGTATCGCACGAAATCCTCGAACGGGACGCTGCCGCGGAAGAGGATATACGCCGTGTCGCTGAGGTTCAGGAACGTCTGGCCGTTGTCCGTCATCCACTGGTGTGGATTGTGCGGATGTGGGCGCATTTTGCCGCGCAGGCGCGAATCCACCGCGACGAACGCGCCGGCCTGGCCGTCGAGTTTTGGATCATCCGATCGCGCTGCCCAACGCCAGCGGCCCACTTCGAACACGTAGAGCCGGACGCGCCACGTGCCGCCGCCGTCGTAAAACGCGCGCACCGTCACCGGCGCCTTCGTGGGCGGTATAAACGTGACGTTGCAGTCCGTCCCGAACGGATTCGGATCCTCGCCGTTGCCGGCGAGCGCGATCTCGTGGACGCCGAACTCGCGCGCGATCTCCTCGCCGCGGGTCACATTCGGGCCCGCCTGCGCTGCGCACGCGGCACACATCAAAGTCATAGCCAACACCACCTCAGCTTTCACGAAATTGCTCCATTCATTTCTTCACCAACGCGGCGACCCAACCGCCTTTGTACGGCGCGCTTAGCGTCACGACGAGGCCGCCTTCAATCGTTCTGTCCATCAACCGGTAGCCTCCCGCCTGCGAAGTCTGCACCTCGATTCCCATCGACACGCTGATCCACGTGACATCGAACGCGCCCGGGGCGTCGGAAAGATCGAGCCGCACCGATCCGCCGTCGGTGAAATAGAGCGCGTAGTACTTGCCGGGTTTGGCGGTGAGGTAGGCTTCGTTGCGGCTGCGACGTGAAAGCAAATCCATCCGCGGCTCGCACTCCCACAGGGGAATCAAACGCTCCAGAATCCGCGCGGCCTTGATGCTTGCTTTGGCGAAATCGTTCAGGCCGTTGCCCGAATCCGGCCTGTGGAAACGAACCGCGGCGCAGCCACCGATGAGGTTTCGCCAGAACCGCTGAACGCCGTCCTCGGGGCCGCCCGTGCCGAAGGTGTGATACCCGCTCCCGTAGATCTTCGTGTTGTTGCATGGCCGCGGATGCTTCTTGTCCACCTGCTCCACAAGCCATCGCATCTGCTTCCAATGGGTCTCGTTGTAATTGCGGCTGTTCACCTGGGAAATGTCGGCGAACATGTAATGTTTCGGATCGGCGAAGATAAGCCGGGTATGCACAGCCTTTTGGCCCATCCAACCATCATCAAACATGTCAGTCGTATACACCGCCACGCCCTTCTTAGCCGCCTTCGCCTGGATGAACTCGATCCAATACTTGCCCCAATCCGCCGGCGTGGAGGTCTCGTTGTCCATGCAGTAGAGGACGTTTCCGTATTTCAGGCTGTAGGAGAGCATCTTCGACACAAAGGCCTCCTGGTAGCGGCGAACAAGGTCGATTTTTGGCGCGTAACCGGCCATACCGGGGATCGAATGGAAAAACGGCTGCCTGTCCCGTGAAGGATGCTGCGGGTAGTCGCGGGCGAAGCCTGTCTGCGCGTACGTGTAGTTGGTGTTGTTCTTGGGGTTCCAGGGACTCGTCTCCCAGTTGCTCTTCGAGAAGTCGAAGCGGTCCCACACTTCGATTTGAATGATGATGTCGCGTTCGTCACACCACTTCAGGCAATTGGCGAAGCGCTTCCAGTAATCCTTGTTCCATTGATCCATATCGAACTTGCCGTTCGGCAATCGCTTGTGCGGCTTCAGGTCGAGCCCTTCGCGCTGGCTCATGGTGCAGCGCACGTAGTTGCCGCCGACGGCTGCGATCTCGTCGAGATGCGCCTTCAGATCGTCAAGCAGGAAGATGTGATCGGTCTTGCTTCCGCCCAGAAGCAGCGCGGGCTTGCCTTTGTATTGCCAATAGCGCTGGTTTTTTGCGTAAGGCTGAATTCGGCCCCCATCCGCGGCTGACGCGGCCGCGCAACCGACGAAGGCCAAGGCCACTACAGCAGGGGCAAGCAATCCAAAAGCATCCAGCGAGGGATGAAGCATGGTTCTTCTCCTTCTCCAGTAGGGAGCGTGGGAATGAAACAAGAATACGCGCGCCACGCGCATATGGGACGAATGAAGACTCTACAGCGACACGGCTATCTTCTCAGCACCCACAGCGGCCAGAGGTGGGGGCTCATGTAGGGCTCCGTTCCCGCAGGCGTCATGGTGAGGCCCTGCTTGCGGTAGTCGTTGTCTTTGTCGTTCACGAGAATCGCGAAGCCGAACGACGTGCCCGGCTCCATGCGGATCGGCACGATCTCGCGCTTCGGAAAGAAGATCTCGTAGATCGTGTGATTGCCGACTCGTTGTATCGCGGTCTTGACGGTTTCGGGTTTGCCGGTTTTGAGGAAAGCGATCTGCCATTCGGGCGTAGTGTCGCGGAGCGCCTGAGGGCCTTCGGGAGTCAGTGCGAACTGGTACGCGTAGTCGTTGTTGTCGTACCCGCGCGCTTGGCGGAATCGCGCGTCGGCCCAGGTGTCGAAATAGACTTGCAGGCTGTCGCGCATGAACCACACGCCCTCGCGCTTCTTGTAGCGGCCCTTGAGGTCGAGCACGTCGTCCGTGACGTCCACGGCAAGATAGAACCCCGTCTCGTCCCAGGCCGTCTTCAGCGTGGCGGAAAGGTCGCTGTCGCCGCGCCAGGTGTTGGCGTTCGGCCCCTTGCCGAAGAACTTCAAGTTCCCCTTTCCAAGGCGGATGCCGGGCACATCGCTCCAATCGTCGAGGTTGCCATCAATCGCGATGGGCCGGCGCCGGCGCGTGCAGACGCCCAGGCGGAAGCTGCCGTCGATGGCGGCCTGCGCGCCCGCCGCGTCGGTGAATTGCACGGTGAGCGGGACTCGGGTGATCGCGCCCGTCCGCATGTATGGCGACAGATCGCAGCCCACTCGCTTTTCGCCCCGTCCCTGGATGTCGAGCGCGCCCGCGTCGGCCGTTTTGTCTCCCAGGCGAATGGCGTACTGGCCCTTCACGCCGCGGGACAGCAGGCTCGTGAAGGAGATCTCGGCCTCGCTGCCTTTGACCCGCGTGGCGACGCGGAAGGGCTTCAGCGCCGCGCCCTGGATCTTGGTCTTCGCAAGTTTCTTCACGAACGCGTCCAGGCTGTCCGGCGCTCCGATGACAAACGTCGGATACGGAGTCACGTCAAACTCGACCCGCGCGCCGCGGGCGGGTATCTCGTTCATCATGAAGTCGAGTGCGCGCACTTCGCCGGGCTTGAACGCGAACACGGCCTTGGGCGCGGGCTTCTCAAAGCGCTCCACCTTGGGGTTGTAGTTCCACATGGCGGCGACGGGCCGGCGCTTTTCGTCTTCGAACACATACGTGCGGATGCCAACGCCGAGGTCCACGTCGCGGCGGTACTCGGCGTTGCCGAGCAGGTTGCCGAGCGTGTTCTGCGCGAAGAGGTACGCGCCGGGCGTGTCGTCGAAATCGATGTTCCGATACCGGCGGCTCCAGTCGATGATCATGCCGAGACGTCGGCCGTACTTGAACCCGACGAGATAGCTGCGCGCGGTGCGCGCGGCCGCAATGCGTTCGCTGCGGCCCAAGTCGTAGCTGAGCGCGCCGCAGCGGTAGTGGTCGCTGATCGTCTTGTAGGCGCTGATGTCGAGTTCGGGGATGGTGTAGGGCGCGTAGTAGATGCCTTCCGTCCACCACACTTCGCCTTTGCAGCCGAGCCTGTCGAGCATCTCGAACAGGCGCCGTGCGTCCGCGTCGAGGTCTGGGTCTTCGGGGCTCGGGCGGTAGATGTGGATGGCGACGACGTCGCAGGCATCGAGGCCGCCGGCGCGGATGAATCGCTCGAGCCAGCGCCGGCCGCGTTCGTACATGTTGCACGGGTCCGGGCTGATGACCCGCGCGCGGGGGTTCGCGCGCTTGATGCCGCGGTACGCCGCCTTGAGCGTCTCGACGAGGTCCTTCATCGAAACGCCGTCCAGCCGATCGGGAAATCCATTGGCTTCGGGCTCGTTGATCAGCTTCCAGTTTTTCACGAAGGGCATGCTCCTGGCCCGTTCGTAGCAGGCCTGCTCGACTCGCGTGCGTCCCTCCGGCGTGTACGCCGCTTTGTTTTTGAGGCTCAGGTCGCCCGCTTTGACGTGGCGGGTGAAGATGCTCGCCAACGACCTGATGCGGTACTTGGCGAGGACGTCGTAGTACGCCTTGCCGGGGAATGGGCCAAAATACCGGCCTCCGCCGCCGATGCCCGAGCCGATGCCCGTGCGCATCAGGAACCGAGCCGTCTCGCCGAACCAGAAGGGCCGGCGGAAATGCACGCCGCAGAGGTCTTTGTTCCGGTGCGTGTTCGCCAAGGGCTTGATCACGCACACACGGAAATAGTCGGTGTCGGCGAACTTCCCGTCGGCCAACTGCGCGCGGAACACGTAGAAGCCGGTCGGGAGCGCTTTCGTCAATGACAGGTGACGCGAGGCCTTGCCGCCCGCAGCCACAGGCAGCATGAACTGCTCGCGATATGGCCTGCGGCCGAAGAAGTCCTTGACCGAAAGCGTGACGGCCACGTCCCTGGGTTTGTCGCTCAGGTTGTGGACGACGAAGTCCATCTCTCTGGGCTGCTGCACGTCGAACGTGTTGGCGTACTGCCCGGTGACCAGCTCGGCGGCGAGAGGCTTCTCGGCGTAATCCGTCAGCGGGCCTTCTTCAAGCTGCATGCAGTCGAACCAGATCGTTGCGCCGTCGATCTGGCCACTGTTTTCTCGATTGTCCCACCACCGTTCGCCCACGCCGATGTGCAGCAGCCGATTCGGCGCGTTGCACGCAAAGCTGTAGCGCTTCCACTGCGTCGTCAACTCGATTCGTTTGCTGATGGGGAATTTGCCCCAATCGGCGGTGACGGCGAGCACGCTGGTCTTCACTTTGGGACGGTCGGCCTTCGCGTAAAAGGAAAACGTGTACGTCTTGCCGGGCACAACGGGCACGGCGAAATGGGCCGCCAAAGGCGGGGCCTCGCCTTGGCGAATCTTGATGCGCAGGCTGCGCTGACCGCGAAATGCTACGGTGTCGTCGATGGCGGCGAAGTCGTTGAAATCGACGGCCACGGGCGGGTAGCAGGCCACCGGCGCCCAGTCGTGGAAGCCCGCTTCGAAGCTCGAATTCTGGATCAGGTTCCGGCACAGATCATAGTCCGGCGGATGAAATCCGTCGCACTTGAAGA
>JAJRTI010000465.1 GCA_024278415.1 Planctomycetota bacterium
TCGGCCTGTTTCCAGAGCGCAATGCAATACCCGTTGCATGCAAGGGAGAAATGCCATGCTTCACAATGCACGACGGTTTGCTAAGTTTGGGGTCATGGGAGTTGATGGCCAGGCCGGCAAAGTCCACGGATTTCTGCACAGCGATGAAGACTGGCGCATCCGCTACTTGGTTGTGGATACGGGGAACTGGTTTTCTGGCAGAAAGACGCTCGTGCGCAGAGAGGCCTTGCGGGAGCCGGATCCGGACGCGCGCATGATCCATGTCGATGAATACCGACAAGACGTGCTGGCCGGGCCTGATCTGGACGAAGCCAAGCCCGTCTGCCGCCAGCACGAGGTGCTCGTCCACGATCCAGATCCGAGATTGCAGCGATGGCCTGAAGCTGACCCCGCGCCTGGCGTGCCCCGCGACTCATGCCCCAACAGTGTGAAAGATCCTCACTTGCGCAGTACCCAGCACCTGATCGGCTACCGGGTCTGCATCGTCGATGGCCAAGTCGGCCGCCTGTCGGACTTCGTGATTGATGACGAGGACTGGTCCATCCGCTACGTGGTGGTGACGGTTTCGGATCGATTCAAACGACAGACCGTGCTCGTAGACCCCCAGTCCATCAGGCAGATCAGCTACGCGACGAAGACGCTTTTCGTGACGCTGGACCACGACCCCACCAAGGGCCAAGCCCAGCATGGCCCACACGCCGCGGTCGACGTGTGAGCCTCGTTGCTCCTACGAATCCTCAAGCTGAGAGGGTTGGCGCGTCGGGGGAATGTCTTCCCCTGGGGCGAACGGGCTGCCCCATGCGCGCTCATGTTCCCATGTTGCGCGCGAGCCGGGATACGCTGAGTCCGGCGTGCCAACTCTCTCGCTCCTTCTTTTCCGTTGACCTACTTCCTCAGTGACACGGCCGTGACTCCTCCCGCTGATATCGATATGAAGGCTGCCCTGGAGATCATCTCCGGCATGTCCCCGGTGCATGCCGGAGATTTGATCCCACTCTTGCAGAACCTCCAAGACGCGTATGGCTACCTGCCCAAGGCGCTGCTGGAATGTGTCGCGGAGCAGACGCAGATCCCCCTCAGCCGCATCGCCGGGGTGGTCACGTTCTATGAACAGTTCTCGCTGACCCCCAGGGGCCGGCACATCGTTCGGGCTTGCCGCGGCACCGCGTGCCACGTGCGCGGCGCGGCCGCCATCGCTCGCGCGGTTGAGACGCTGCTTGGCATATCCGAGGGCGAGACGACCGACGACATGGCGTTCACCTTCCACACGGCGGCCTGCCTCGGAACCTGCTTCCTCGCGCCGGTGCTCATGGTGGACAACAACTACTATGGCCAACTGACGCCGGAGTCGGTGGCCACTGTCTTGGACTCGTACAGGAAGCAGGCGTCATGACGCGGCTGAACACGATCGAGGAGCTTCAGAACTTCGCGCACACACTCTCCGAGCAAGCCGGGCGGGCCCGCAAGGTCGTGCGCATGTGCATGACCGGCTGCCGCGCGCTGGGCGCCATCCCCGTCCACGACGCGCTCGTCGAAGAGTTGCAGGCCCAGGGCATGGCCGACGAGGTGCGCGTCGTCAAGACGGGCTGCCAGGGGCTTTGCGCCCGCGCACCGCTCATGACCATCGACCCGGACGGGATCGTGTACGGCCGCGTCACGCCAAAGGACGTGCCGGACATTGTGGGCAAGACGCTGGCCAAGGGCGAGATCATCAAGAAGCTCTGCTGCCTCCGGGGCGGCGTCGCCCGTATCGACGAGATCCCCTTCTTCGCCAAGCAGACGCAATCCGTGCTGCGCAACTGCGGCAAGATCGACCCCACCTCGATCGAGCAGTACATCGCAACGGGCGGCTACCAAGCCGTGGCCCAGGTGCTGCGGGATGGCGACCCTGAGGCCGTGATCCAGACCGTGACCGAGTCGGGGCTGCGCGGGCGAGGAGGAGCGGGCTTCCCCACGGGAGTGAAGTGGGGCTTCTGCCGCAAAGCCGAGGGCGATCCGAAATACCTGATCTGCAATGCCGACGAAGGCGACCCCGGCGCGTTCATGGACCGGGCCGTGCTCGAAGGCGATCCGCACTCCGTCATCGAAGGCATGATCATCGCCGCGTTCGCGATCGGCGCAAGCCAGGGCATCATCTACGTGCGAGCCGAATACCCCATCGCGATCGAGCACGTGGGCATTGCCTTGGACGCCGCGCGGGAGATGAACCTGCTCGGCGCCAACATCCTGGGCACTGGCTTCCGGTTCGACATCGGCATGAAGAAGGGCGCCGGCGCGTTCGTCTGTGGCGAAGAGACCGCGCTCATCGCGTCCCTCGAAGGCCGGCGCGGCATGCCCAGGACTCGGCCCCCCTTCCCAGCCAACTCCGGGCTCTGGGGCAAGCCCACCAACATCAACAACGTGGAAACGCTCGCCAACGTCACCGCGGTCCTCCGCGATGGCGTCGACGCGTTCCGGTCCCTGGGCACGAAGGGAAGCTCGGGCACGAAGATCTTCGCGCTTGCCGGCAAGGTGCAGAACACCGGCCTGGTCGAAGTGCCCATGGGCGCGACACTTCGCGAGATCGTGTACGACATTGGCGGCGGCATCCCGCGCAAGAAGGCGTTCAAAGCCGCCCAGACCGGCGGCCCCTCCGGCGGATGCGTGCCGGAACAGCACCTCGACCTGCCGATCGACTACGACTCGCTCCAAGAGATCGGCGCCATCATGGGCTCGGGCGGCCTGATCGTGATGGACGAAGACAACTGCATGGTCGAGATCGCCCGCTACTTCCTGCAGTTCACCCAGAGCGAATCCTGCGGCAAATGTGTGCCCTGCCGCATCGGCACAACGCGCATGCTCGACATCCTCACGCGCATCACCCAAGGTGAAGCCACGGAGAAGGATCTCGAACAACTGGAAGAGCTGGCGGTCATCGTGCGCGACACGTCCCTCTGCGCGCTCGGCAAGACCGCACCCAACCCAGTGCTCTCGACGTTGCGATACTTCCGCGACGAGTACGTGGCGCACATCGTCGACAAGACCTGTCCCGCAGGCGAATGCCGCGCGCTGGCTCCAATCGAGGAAGCAGCGGACTAGACGGCACCGACAGAGGGAATGGTAAAGGTCGGAGTCGCGCGAGGGAGCAACTCGGCGTACTCTCATATGTCCGCGCATGAGTAACAGAACATCATGAGAGCCATCTGGTGCATAATGGGGCTGACTCAAGCGATCTGCTGTCCCGCAGGGACAGTTGAGAATAGCCCAGCACTTCAGTGCTGGGAACACGGATCACCGCGTGACCGCAGTCCCGTAGGGACGACTGAACCCTGAGGACGGCCACAGATGGACGATTCGGCAACGTTCAGCCGTCCCTACGGGACTCACCACTTGCTGCAGGCGGCACAACTCCCAGCACTAAAGTGCTGGGCTATTATCGGTCGTCCCTACGGGACGACTCGCTTAAAAGTACCGCGTCTGCATCCCGTGGCAGTCAAGAGGCTGCTTCGCATCCCGCATGTCCTTTGACTTCTGCGCGGACATATATCATCCCATTATCCCCAAGAACTGCGACCACCGTGGATACGTTCACACTCACAATCGACAGCCAGCAAGTTGAGGCGCGGGAAGGTGAGACCCTCCTGGACGCGGCCTCGCGGCATGGGATCCGTATCCCTACGCTGTGCCACGATCCGAGGCTGGAGAGCTACGGAGGCTGCCGCGTGTGCCTCGTGGCGGTCGTAGGCGCGCGCGCGCTCATGCCCGCGTGCTGCACCCCGGCCACCGCAGACATGGTGGTCTCGACGAATACCCCCGAGGTCCGGCAAGCGCGCAAGTCTGTGCTCGAACTCATACTGTCCGACCATCCCAACGATTGCATGACGTGCGCGGCCAATGGAGCCTGCGCCCTCCAGTCGCTCGCGTACGAATACGACGCACAGTTCGACCGGTTCGCGAACACCCGGCCGCGGCAGCGCATCATCAAGGACGATGACAAGGCGATCCAGCGCGACAACGCCAAGTGCATCCTCTGCGGCCGTTGCGTCCGCATCTGCGCGGAGGTGGCGAACCGGGACGTACTGGACTTCGGATCCCGCGGCTTCACAACCTTCGTCGCTCCAGCCTTTGGCAAGTCGCTTCTGGACACGCGCTGCATCCACTGCGGCCAGTGCATCTCCTCGTGCCCGACCGGCGCGCTCACGGAGAAACAGGCCCTCGGCAAGGGCCGCACCTACGACTGGCAACGCACCCGCACCACGTGCGCGTACTGCGGCGTGGGCTGCCAACTCGACCTCCACACGCAGGACAACGGCATCGTGAAGGTCACGTCGGAGATCGGCGTGGCGCCCAACGAAGGCAATCTGTGTGTGAAGGGCAAGTTCGGATACGACTTCGTCGGCCATCCGGAGAGGCTCACCAAGCCCCTCATCAAGCGCGACGGAACGTTCGAAGAGGCGACGTGGGATGAGGCCCTCGACCTCGTGGCCAAGCGGCTGGGCGAGATCAA
>JAJRTI010000466.1 GCA_024278415.1 Planctomycetota bacterium
CCGAGGTTGAACGGCGTGACGAACTCGAAGCTCAGCTCCTGCCATGTGCCCGGCTTGCTCGTGTCGTACGCGGCCAGGGGCATGCCCGAGTTCCACGCACCGCCTTGGCCTCCGATGGTGACCGTCGGCGGGTCGTACATGTCCTTTGGATATTCGGCCAGCCACTTCTTGGATTCCGGCGTGATTTGGAAGTCCTGGACAAAGACCCAGCAGCGGAAACGGTAGCGCGTATCCCGCTTGAGCGGAACGCTGAGGAGGTTGCCTCGGGTGCGCAGCAGGTTCCCCCTCTGCGCCCACCCGCGCAGCTCCCTCACATCTTGCCAAGCGACCTTGATAGAGGTCTCGCCCGAGTGTGCACGCTCCATGGACAATTCGATCGACACGTTCTTCGAGGGAATCCAGTCCATGATTCCGTCCTTCTTGTTCGCATCGCGAATCAGGTTCGGCTGAGCCGATGCCGTGGCCAACAGACATTGCACGGCCAGGCACGAAACGATGTTTCTCACTTGAGTTCTCCTTCGCCACTGTTATTACAGTGCGCTTGTGAGGCCGTGGCCGATTCGGACGCTGGCCGGCGAGCGGGAGGGTAAGGCCTTCGCCTTCCGTCCCTGTGTGGTTGAGCCGAGAAATGCAAGGGCAGCATCCCGACGGCCAAGTGTTGCCCGTCCACTATACCCAACGACTCGTGAGCTACAAGACCCACGGGCGTCGTCGTCAGGAAATGCGAGGCCGCGTTGGGGGGAGCCGGCCTCCGTGTATGTTGACGCGTCCGGCGCGGCCTTGCTATTTTCGTCGCATTGCCGGTACGGGGCCGGTCTGCCGCTGGCGAGCCCCGGGCGCGGCCGGTCAGCACGAGTCACTACCGTTACAGGAACACAGCAATGGTCAAAACGCTCTCTTGGACCGCCTGCGCGTTGCTTGTTGGCAGCCTTTACGCGATGGCTGCACGCGCGACGGGCGAAGGCAAACTGCGGGTGGTCAAGTTCGGCGACAACGTATTCATCCGCTCGCGATTCGACCGGCGCCGCGACCTCGTGGTGCGCGTGGGCAAAGGCCGCAACCGGCAGATCAATTTCGCCAACGCGAGACTCGTTAACGTGTCCGCGGGCATGAGCGAGAAGGAATTCCGCACCGGCACGCTGATCCACGCCAACGGCGACGACTCGACGCCCTGGAACATCAACGGGACCTACATCGGCGCCAACCACGGCTGCTCCGATGCCCGCATCGTGACCGCGGCGGATCACGGCCTGACCACGGCCGACCTCGGCATGCTTTGGACCGACGAAGCGGGCGCTCAGTTTTGCCTCCTCAAGATTGTTGACAATGACCGCGTCTGGTTCCTCCCGCCCAGCACGGGCAAGAGCGACATCTGGCGCTTCAACCGCAGATACGCGGGCTCGACGCTCAAGAACAAAGCCGGCCGCGCGATCGCGTTCACCAACGTCCGCATGGTGCAGTTGAGGCCCTCCTGCCGCATCAAGGCGCAGCAGTACCTCGTCGACGGCCAGACGCCGCTGGCCGATGGAGAGCCGGCCGCGTGCGGCTTCTTCGACATCGTCGAGGAATACGACATCATCAACCCCGCGGCGGTCGTGCAGGACTTCCTCGACCACCCGGGCGAGGAGCGCAACTTCGTCGCGGCTCACCTCGCCGGCGTGATCCGCAACCGCATCACCTACCGCTTTTATCCCAACGGCGCGTGCGTCCTCCACCACAAGGCCACCGCGCTTCAGAAGTTCCGGATCGGCTACATGGGCTTCATCCAGTCCGCCAAACTCTACCAGGGCAAGTACGCCACGCAGGAATACTACATCCCCAAGACGCGGCCCTTTACGCAGGACGACACGGTTTACGACTTCCGCGCGATCCAGGACTACACCGCTCGGCCCAAGTCGCCCCTGCGGTTCAATGCGGGCAGCAAGAACATCGAGGACCCTCGGAATCTGCCCGAGCGGTTCATCCAATTCCTCGGCCGCAAGGACGGCGAGAGGACCGTGCGCGAGGTCGGCTATGCATTGGGGTATTCGCTCATCCACGGCCTGACCCGGCCGGCCGTGCGCGCGAAGAATGCGGCCAACGCGCTCATGCTCTACACCTCGACCAAGACCTACCCCACCGCGGTCGATTCCAAGATGGGGCCGAGCATCCCCGCGGGCACGGAGTTCGACTGCATCGCGTATCGCCACTACTTCAACCCCGCGGCCCAACCTAACGCCACCTGCTTCTACTGGCACAAGGAAGGCGACGACACGGTGGCCTATGCCGACTACCACAAGGCTGTAGACCGCGACGCACTCAAGCTGCCAGCCGACCTGGTCGGGAAGAACATCGCGATCATCGAGAAGACTCCCTCGCTCACGCTCCACACGCGCGGCGCCGTTCCCGCGGCTGGCGTGGTCGTGTCCGTGAAGGGCGACTACGGGTACGTGGTGTTCAAGATCCGCTGACACCCGCGTATCCCGCACCATGGCGGGTGCGGCGACTCACCCAAATCAGGAGAAATCGACATGCTGACCATCGAAGTCGGTTTTGACGGAAGCTGCCCGCACCGCATGGACGGGATTCGGCAGGACTCGGAAAACGAGTTCACCATCTTCCCGTCGTGGCGGCACACGCCCGGGCTGTGGGAGGACGCGGTGGGCCGCACCACGCGGCTCGGGTTCCGCGTGCGCAACGACCACTCGAAGCCCGTGCGCGGCGTGTTCCACGTGGATTGGCAGTACGACGAAGCGTCGCCCGATGTCCCCACTTCGTCGGCCATCGCCACGCGCGAACGCTACATGAGCTACCGCGACTTCTGCGTCGCGCAGTTTCCGGGAGCGAGCGAATGGCGCTACGTCATCGGCGTGGTGGACAAATCCTCGGCCACGTTCGAAATCGAGTTGCCGCCCGGCGCGACCGACATCCACTGGCATCCGCCCTACAACTACGCGCAGGGCGAGGCCTTCGTCGAGGGGCTGCGGGGCAAGCCGTGGACTGAGATCGAAAAGATCGGCTCCAGCTCGGAGGACCGCAACCTATGGCTGATCCGCATTTCCGACAACAGCCGCGCGGCGAAGAAGCCGCTCATGATCGCCGCGCGCATGCACGCGTACGAAAGCGGCGGCAGTTACATCATGGAGGGCATGGTCGATTTCCTGCTGAGCGACAACCCGTGGGCCGCGGAGGCGCGGCGGGACTGGGAGTGCTTCGTCGTGCCCATGGTGAACCCCGACGGCGTCGCCGCGGGGCTCGGCAAGCTGACCCACCCGCGGGGCGCAGACCTTCAGATGGCGTTGCCCGAAATCGACGACGGAGCCTACCGAGCCGTGAAGGCCGCGGTGGACCGCGTGCAGCCCGCGTACTTCATCGATCCGCACAACTGGCAGAGCAAGGAGATCGATGGGTGCATCGACATGGACGCGAAGCGATGGCCGCGCTTCGAGGCCTTGATGCCGCCGGCGCGCGAGTTCGGCAAGCGTTGGTTCTGGCGCGAGCCGAACGACGACGTCCAGCTTAGCGGCGGCCGCGAAACGTACCGCAAGTATTGCCGCACGCGATTCGGCTCCACGGGCGTGGCGTTCGAGACAAGCTGGTTCGGCCGCCAGCCTGAGGACGTGCGCGCGTTCGGCAGGAAGGCCCTCTGGGCGACATTGCTCGTCGAAGCCCATTTGGACAGTCCGTATGATTAGCGCGGGGCGAGGAGTTCCAGATGCTGCCGCAGGTCGGCGATGGCGCATCGGCACAGGAGATGCATAAACGGGAATTGGCCGGTCTCTCGGAACTGCCGCGCGTTCCTCGCGTGAAAGCCGCCGCGGCGGTCCATGAACTGTCCCCACCAGCCGCTGTGATTCCCTGGCGCACCCGGCTGGGCCGTCCCGATCCATGATCGTGGAAACAGCCGGGCGAACGGCGGGAAACTGTTCAGCCACGTCG
Organism: Planctomycetota bacterium; assembly: GCA_024278415.1. The sequence continues at coordinate 3,919 of JAJRTI010000466.1, forward strand.
CGCACTGCACGCGCTCCACGTCCGGCCGCTCGCGCTCCGCGCGCGAAACGATCTCCTGGAGGCTCGCGACCATCTCAGAGAAATGCTGAAACGGCGAATCAGGCTGAAACGCGTTGCGCACGTGGAGCGTGAGGTGGTCCTCGGAATCGGGCTCCGCGTAAAAGGGCCGGTATTCGTACTGAAAACATCCGATGGCCTGTTCCAGCCACCGCTCGTTTTCGGCCAGCCTGCGCTCGATCGCCGGCTCCAGATACGGCCACAAGAGCGCCAGGCCCTCCGACTCGATGGCTTCGCTCGTGGGGTCGTGTTCGTGCTTTTCGTAAACCGCGCGCAGCTTCGCGAGCACGCGGCTCCACCCATCCGCGTCCGCTGGCCCGGGGCTGCGCGGGTCGTCGCCCCAAAACACGGACATACGGACAATGCCCACGCGCTTCGAGATCGCGGCCTCGAAGTCGACCTCCTCGCGCTTCAGCAGCCGCCACACGTACCACAGCTTCAGCTTCGCCAGATCCCGAACGTATTCCCAGTGCGTTTTGACGATATGTAACACTTCAGCCGATTGCAACAGCCGTCGGCCCCATGAACGTGCGCGAGTTCAATGGACAGCGTTTCCGCTTGACGCAACGCTGTTGGGAAGCCCAACGGGCTTCCGGCTTCTAGCCCAGGGTTGCGGCCGCAGGCCG
>JAJRTI010000467.1 GCA_024278415.1 Planctomycetota bacterium
AGGTGGTCAACATTTGGGGCCTGCTGGACTACGTGGACCGCCGCGTCATCGCGCTCACCAACGGCGCGTTGCACCCCGTATGCAAGACGCCGCGCAACGCGGAGAACTTTCCCCTTGCTATCGTGGGCGGCAAGTGAGGCCACTCTTAATCAACACGCGGATGGAGCTGGCGGCCTGAACACGGCCCCAGCCTCTTTGCTATCGCATTGCCCTGTCGGCAGTGAAGGGCAAGGATTTCTCCGCCCTGCAACTGAAGCCCTACGACGGGGACAGCTTCCTCATCGGCGACCTGGTCGTGGCTGCGTTCGAGGTTCCGCACTTCGGCGCGTTCCACACGTTTGGGTTCGAGTGCCACTACGTGCACGGCCACAGCGAAGCGAAGCTCGTGGTCGCGAGCGACTTCAGCGACTGGCGCGGGCTGGTGGAGCAGTTCCACGACAGCGACTTCATCTACATCGAGTGCAACCACGACCCGGAGCCGCTTCGGCTCCACCCCAACCCCAACTCGCGGCGCCACCTGCGCAACGAGAAGTGCGGGTAGCTCCTGCGGCACGCGTTCGACGGCAGCGAAAGGCTGCCCAAGGGGGGCATGCTCGGGCATCTCAGCGAAGAGCGCAACGCGCCGGCCATCGCCAGACGCACGGTGGCGGCGATCTTGGCCGGGGGCGAGTATGGCGACGTGCTGGTGCACGTGGCGCCGCGTTCGGGGCCGTCGCCTGAAATGGCGGTGTGGCGGTGACGCGATACTGGAGCGCGAGCCCGCGCGATGCGCGCGGAGTCGGTCTCGACCGGCGAAGTATGCTTCTGGGGGGCCCACTCGACTGCGGCCAGACGGGCCACGACCTCACGGTCGCGCCGAAGGCGTCGGCGAGCCAAACCTTAACAAGCCTGCTCCCTTGGCCGAGAATGGGCGTTTGCAGATTCGAACGACAACATGTTGTCGATGTTCTGTCACCCTCCTACTCTTAGTCCTACTCTTTGTCCGACTCCTCCGCCGTGTCATGCGTTTTATGAGTAAGAACAAGGCGGGCTTCGCCCGCAACCCAGGAGCGGAACGCCTTCGCGTTCCGACGGCACAGGGTGTTACGACTGGCACATCGCATTGGGCTGCGGCCAATGGCCGCGTCAGACCAAAGCAGTCGCGCAAAGCGGAGAACCACAGATGGCGCGGATGGGAGGCAGAGATGGAGAGGGCACACTGAACGAGAGCCGCCAAACGATCGGCCTTATCTTCTCTCCGCCTGATCTGTGTCATCGGTGGGTATCCGCGGGTATCTGTGTTCCTTCCGTTGCGAAGACCGGAGGCGTATCGCAAGCGCTGGTGTGCCCGTCGCGCCTTAATGGCGAGACGGGTCGATTGTCGCCAGGCGTATGTCCTCCAGGGAATCCAAGAGGCGAACCGGCAAGGAACACTTACGCGGGGCCCTGGCCGGAGGCGCGTGGAATCATTATCATCCTCACGCGACGTTTCTCATCTACGGCCTCTACAGGTTTGCCATGGACGAGACGAACGACACGACCATCGCTGGCCGGCGCGGCGAGTATTGTGCGCCGGAGAACTTCTGCCGCGCGGTGTTCCTTCAGATCGCGGCGCGAATCACGCGCAAGCGCGCAGGCCGCGCTGGCCGGGAACTGGGCAAGTTCTTCTCGTCCCAGGCAGACGCCGCGTTCGAGAGCCGCGCGGGGTTCGCCCTGTGGGATCACTTTCCCGATGGCCCTGAGTTTGGCGACAGCGTGCGCCGAGAGCTGCTCCTGGCCGCGGTCCAAGAGATCGTCGGCGCACTGGAGGTGGCGCACGAAGCGCCGGAGAGCTGGAACACGTGCCCTCGCTGGAGCGAATGGGGAGTCGCCAAGGCGCGGGAGCTGCTCGCGTTCCTTCGCCGGGAGGCGGAGGGGCTGTGAACGTCATGTAGACGAAGCGACACGGCTATGGTACGATTCCCGAATCTCATCCCGCCCCTTTCGCTTGAGCAACCAGGAGCCCATCCCATGTCCGAACACGATCTCACCCGCGTGCCGAGCGACAAGCTTTTCGACTTGGCCAAGGCCGTCTTGCTGAGCGCCGGCATCCCCGAGCAGCACGCGGCCGACACCGCGCACTGCCTCGTGCAGGCCAACCTGCGCGGGGTCGACACGCACGGCGTGATTCGGCTCAAGGTCTACACCGACCGCCTGCGCGCCGGGGGCAACAACCCGCAACCCAACATCCAAGTGGTGCGCGAGAGCGCGGTCGCGGCGGTCATGGACGCGGACGACGCGCTTGGACCGGTCGCGGGCTGCCGCGGCATGGAGTTGGCCGTGGACAAGGCCGCCGCGTCGGGCATAGGCGTGGTGGCCATCCGACGCGGCAACCACTACGGCCCGGCCGCGCACTACTCGATGATGCCGCTCGAGCGCGACATGATCGGCGTGTCCATGACGAACGTGCTCGCGAGCATGCCGCCCACCGGCGGCCGGGGCCGGGTGCTGGGCAACAGCCCCATCTCGGTCGCGGTGCCCGCGGGCGAGGAGCCGGCCATCGTGCTCGACGTGGCCACGAGCCTGGCATCGTGGGGCAAAGTGTTCGCCTGCGCGCAGAGCGGCGAGCCGCTGCCCGAGGGCTGCTACCTTGACAGCGACGGCAACCCGACGGCCGACCCGGCGGACATCCTCGAACGCGCGGGCTGCCTCCTGCCCATCGCGTCGTACAAGGGCTACGGCATGGCGCTCGTCATCGGCATCCTCACCGGGCTCCTTGCGGACGCCGCGTTCGACCCCGACATTCCGCACCCCTACAAGTTCCTCGACAAGGGCGGCGAGAACGCGTACTTGCAGGTGGCCCTGCGCATCGACCAGTTCGACGAGCCGGCGCACTTCAAGGCGCGGGTGGACGAGGTCATTCGCCTCGTGCGCAACACGCCGCTCGCGCCTGGAGCAGAGCGCATCTACCTGCCGGGCGAGAAGGAGCACGAGACGTTCCAAGAGCGCAGCCGACAGGGTATCCCGCTGCACGCGAACATGATCGACGAACTCAGGGCGCTCGCGGAGGAGGCGGGAGTGGAGTGCGCGCTGTAGTACGCGCGGGTGTCTGGGGATTCGCGGTACGGCGGACGATCAGCGTCCCCCCTCCCGGGCTGATAACTGGACACACATAACACCGTGGTTCCACGGTCCAGCTCTGCTCGCAGGCGAGTCATGCTGGTGGCGGCAACGTGCTGCACGGTGATGGGGCGAGGCCGCGGGATCGGTGCGCTGAAAGCGCTACATTCCATAGCCCAGTGCAAGTGCGTTC
>JAJRTI010000468.1 GCA_024278415.1 Planctomycetota bacterium
CCCCCGCATGGATCCCCAAACCGCTATCACCTCCCTGCGACCCACCGAAGCGGAGCCGTCGCCGAAGCAAGCGCTGTGCGAGCTGGAGGCGCTCGTGCGCGAGACCTTCGCGCTCTGGAGCCACAAGCGCGTCGGCTTCTCCTGGCGCAACTACTACTGGGAGCACACGCACCGCGTGCGCAACCTGTGCCGCGATCTGGCCGATGGCGAGCGGGCCGATCGCACCCTGCTCGAATTCGCCGCGGTCCTCCACGACATCACCAAGCGCTACGACGGGCCCTTCCTCACCGACGCCAGCGGCAAGCGCATGGTCGACGCGCGCGGGCTGTGGGTCAGCGACACGATCGCTCCCGATCTCGGCGGCAACATCGTCACCGCGCTCTGCGACTTCTACGACGAAGCGCGCGAGCCGCACTCGGAGTCGGGTGCGGACATCGCGCACGCGCTCGTGCTCCTCAAGGGCCTCGCCCCCGGCTTCGCGCGGCGCGTGGCCGACGTGGTGCGCGCCCACCTCCAGCCCACCAATGGCGACCCCCGCGAGCCGCTGACCATCGAACAGCAGATCCTGCGCGACGCGGACCTCATCGACGCCAACTTCGGGCTCGTCGCGTTCTACCGCAACGTGCAGATTCACGTGCATCGCCGCGTGCAGGAGACCGGCGAGCGGGACATGCGCGCGTACGTCGATTACGTGCCCAATTGGCTCAACTCGAAGTTTACGTTCTTCGAGAAGATGCACGTGGCTGAAGCGCGTCGCCGGGCGGAAGCGCGGCATCAGCGGTGCTTCGACTACCACGAGTTGATGAAGCAGGAAGCCGCGGACGCGTTCGACCTGAACATGCGTTTCGGCCTGCTTGCGGTGTTCGACTGCTTCATGTCCACCATCGACGATCCCGACTTCTTCGCCGAGTTGGACCATCTGGAAAAAGCTCTTGTGCCCGCGCGCCGGCAGGAAGCCGGGTCCCTTGATAGGGACAGGCGCACGCAAGCACTGGCAGCGGTGGCCCGCGCGGAACAGTTCTGCCGAGCGCTTCGCCAAGAAGCCGAGGGACAACTCTGAGCCTGGCGCCGTCGTCTGCGCACCGTTGCGATCATTGACGCTCTGGCGTATCTCCGATAGAATCGGCAAGCTCCTAGGCTGCCCCATCGAGGATCGTTGAGAGCAAAAGCGTCTCGGTTTGCGAATCCACACGGCTGAACAGGATGAGCAGAAGATTAAGCAAGAAGCTCGTGGACGCCGTCCGTGCGAAGGCGCCGGACGTCGATGAGCACGACCTTCGGGCCATCGCGGCCTGTCTTGCGGCCTCTCCGGAGGAACGGGCCCGGCGCCTGGACGCCGACCGGTGGATGCTCATGCAGCTACGAGGACTTGGGAGGGAACGAATACGCTATTTCAAGAACGCCGAGAGCTATCAACGCTGGCAGAACCAACAACCCGATGTCGGAGGTTGGCAGTGGGACGTACTACAAGACAGGCTGGCGGGGAAGAGGCCGTTCCCTCGCGCCTCGCGCAAGTCGCCGCCGCCTTCCGCAGACACAAAATCGAATACCTTCTAATGGGCAACGCGGGCGCGATTCTGCTCGGAGCGCCGGTGACGACCATCGATATCGACTTGTTCGTTCGCAAGACCCCTGCCAACATCAAGAAGCTGCTGGACTGCCTCCGTGAGATCGGATTCACCCGTGTTAGCGCCCATAAGCTGGAGAAAGAGGATGTTGCTGAGTTCGAGCTGCCCGGGCTCAAGGTCGACATCGTTTTCGCGCCGCTTGGCATTCGATCGTTCGCAAGCGCTCGCTCGCGCAGGGAGCAGGTCGACGTCGAGGGTGTACCCATTCCCGTCGCTTCGCTAGAGGACATCATCGCGAGCAAAGAAGCCGCGAACCGCGCGAAGGACCGGCAAGCCTTGCCCGTGCTCCGCGCCGCGCTCGAGATGCGTCGAATACAGAATGAGTCGGAGGGGGTCGAACCTTAGCGCCCACCGCGTCGCGCGGCGACTGGAGGAGAGAGCCAAGGCGGCTCAGACGCTTGCGCGGCATCTGGAGGCTCCCGCCAAGAAAGTGCCGCATGTCAAGAATTGATCCCTTCCCCTTGCTCAGCCTCGCGCTCGTGGTGGCGGGGCTGTGGTTTCGCGAGGGCGTCCCATTCATGGGCGACTCGTGGGCCCTCGCGAAGATCGCGCTGGTCTTCGTGTTCATGGTCACGCTCCTGCGGCACAAGGCCAACATCGGCATTGTGCTGCTCCTCTCGGCCGTCGTGCTCGGCGGCATGTTCTCCTTGCCCGTTGGGAAGATCGGCCGCGTGCTCGTTTTCGACGTGGGCGGCGACGACGCGCGCCTGCACGAATTGCTCTTCAAGACCGTGGTGCTCGTCGTCATCATCTTCCTCATCAACGGCCTCGGCCGTCTGCTCGAAGCCGCGGGCACCATGCGCCGGCTGATCCATTCGCTTGACGACCTGATCAGCGACGGCCGCTACGTGATGGCCGCGATCCCGGCCGCGATCGGCCTCCTGCCCATGCCGGGCGGGGCCATGTTGTCTGCGCCGTTCGTGGGCGAGATGGGCGACCGCATGGAGGTGGGCGCGGCGAATAAGACGCTCGTGAACTACTGGTTCCGCCACATCTTCGAGTATGCCTGGCCGCTCTACCCGGCGGTCATCATCGCCGCGGACTTGACCGGGCGCAGCGTTGCGCAGGTCATGACCGCGCAGGCGCCGATGGTGCTCGCGGCCGTGGGGGTGGGGGTCGTGTTCCTCCATCTGCGCCTTGAGAGCCGGTCGCTCGACATGGGCCACGAAGGCACGCTCGCGTCGAACCTGCTGTCCATCGTGCTCGCGGTTTGGCCGGTCATCGTCGTGGCCGTGGTGGTCGGCCTCGCGCCGCGCATCGCCACCGGCAAGATGAAGGATCTGCTCTTCCCTGCCGCGCTAGTGGCCGTCAACGTCATTGTGGCCCTGACCGCGCGGCTGAGCCGCAGCCAGATCGCCGGCGTCGTGCGCCAGGCATTCAGTTGGCAAAACATCCTCCTTGTGGTCGGCATCTACGTGTTGCGCGCCATGTTCGAGAAAACGAACGTGACCGGCAGCATGCCGCAGTTGCTCGCCAACTTGCACATCCCGCAGGCGGTCATCATCTTTTGCGTGCCGTTCGTGGTGGGCCTTCTCACGGGCTACAACGTGGCCGCGGTCAGCACCGGCTTGCCCGCGCTGATTGCGCTGCTGGGCACGCCGGGCGACCTGCTCATCGCGTACTGCGGCGCGTTCTTCGGCGTGCTGCTCTCGCCGGTGCACCTCTGCCTGATCCTCACCAACGACTACTTCAAGTCGCACTTAGGCTCGATCTACAAGGCCCTGGTACCTATGCTCGCGGCCATGTTGTGCATCATGGCCGGGTACAGTATGCTGCTGAGGTAGTCTTCTCTATTCCCACATCTTAGTACAGCATTCCGCTAAGTCCGTGTAGCACAAAGCGAGCTTCGCCCGAAACCCGGGAGCGCATCCCGAAGCCTCGGGATCCGCCCCAGCATCCTGTTTTTCATCGCGGTTCCTAACGCGTAAGGCGCTAATGGCGCGTTCCGCTCTGGGCTTTCCACGTCACGAGACAGAGACGCTCTCACGAGCGTGCCATCACCCCATGACCACCCACCGACCCAACGTCATCCTTGTGATGACCGACGACCAAGGCTACGGCGACCTGGGCTGCACCGGCAACCCGTGGATCCAGACGCCCAACATCGACGCGCTCCACGCGGACGCGGTGCGCTGCACCGACTTCCACGTGTCCCCCCTTTGCACGCCCACTCGCGGCGCGCTCATGACCGGCCACCGGCCCATCCGCAATGGCGCGTGGGCGACCACGTGGGGCCGGTCCATGTTGCGCCGGGATGAGACGACCCTGGCCGACGTGTTCGTGGCCAGCGGATACCGCACCGGCATGTTCGGCAAGTGGCACATTGGCGACAACTACCCCTTCCGGCCCCAGGACCGCGGATTCGAGCACGTGGTCGCACACCGCGGCGGAGGCGTTGGCCAGACCCCCGACTTCTGGGGCAACAGCTACTTCGACGACACGTACTTCCACAACGGCGAGCCGCAGCCGCACGAGGGCTACTGCACGGACATCTGGTTCGACGAGGCCATGGCCTTCATCGAGGGCTGCGCGGGGGAGCCGTTCTTCTGCTACCTCGCCACAAACGCGCCGCACGCCCCTTACCACGTGGCCGAACGCTACGAGGCGCTCTATCGGGACAACCCGGACATCCCCCATCCGCCGTTCTACGGCATGATCACCAACATCGACGAAAACGTGGGCCGGCTGCGCGCCAAGCTCCAGGAGCTGGAGATCGAGGACGACACCATCCTGATCTTCATGACGGACAACGGCTCCTCCGGCGGCTGCACGCTCGGCCAGGGGCAGTTCGTGGCCGGCGGGTACAACGCGGGCATGCGCGGCAAGAAGGGCTCGTACTACGAAGGCGGCCATCGTGTGCCGTTCTTCATGCGCTGGCCGGGCGCGGGCATGAGAGGGGGCCGAGACGTGGAGGACATGGTGCTGCACGTGGACCTGCTGCCCACGTTTATCGATCTGTGCGGCCTGCGCGACCCCGGCGTCGAGTTTGATGGCCGCAGCGCGGCCGCGTTGCTGCGCGGGGAGGCCGACGCGCTGCCCGACCGCGTCCATTTCCTCCAAATCCGCCAGAGCCCGCTCCCCCCGGAAAAATGGACCAACGCGGTCATGACGCGGCGCTGGCGTCTCATCCACGGCGCGGAACTCTACGACATCACGGCCGACCCCGCGCAAGAGCGCGACGTTGCGGCCGAGCATCCGGACGTGGTCGCGCGGCTGCGCGGTGCACACGAGGAGTGGTGGGCCGAGGTGTCGCCCACGTTCGACGACTACTGCCACATCGTGGTCGGCAGCGACGCGGAGAACCCGCTGCGGCTCGACGCCATGGACCTCATGGGCGATGTCGCGTGGAACCAAACGCAGGTGCGCCACGCGCTCCGCGCGGCCGGCGTGTGGAACGTGGAGGTGGAGCGCGGGGGCACGTACGAGCTGCGTGTGCAGCGCTGGCCCGAGGAGGCCGATGCCGCTATTCGCGCCGCGCTCGACGACGGCGACAGCGTCGCGATCGACGCGGCCCGGGTGCGCGTGAAGGTGGGCGAGTACGAGGCCGCGCAGGATGTGCCCGACGATGCCAAGTCGGTCACGTTCACAACACATTTGAACGCGGGCAAAACGCAACTCGAAGCGTGGTTTGCGGACCCGGCCGGCGAGGAGCAGGCCGCGTACTACGTGTACGTCGAGCGGGTGTCCTAGCGCGGCGAGAGTCTTACACTTGCAGGGCGGCGGAACTGCCTCAAAAGCTGGAGTGCCACAGGGTGAACCGGGGCGAACGGGCGGGCGGAGGCGGACTCCCGTTTGACCCCCGCGCCGGCGGTCTGCTATCATAGACGGGTTATACACATGGAAATGAACACACGGAGAATGGAATGAGCGACGACAATAGTGACAGTAGTGACAGGGGCGAAGAACCTGAGGAGCGGGAGGCCGTGCGGACCGAGGCGCCGCCTGAAGTGGTTGAGCCTGACGACGCACTGCCGGAAGTGAAGCTGGAGGATCTGCCGGAGCGCATGCAGCAGGCGGTCGCCCGTGCTGGCTGGACGCAGCTCCTGCCGGTGCAGGCCAAGGCCATTCCCTACCTCATGGCCAAACGGGATCTCATGGTGCAGTCCCGCACCGGCAGCGGCAAGACCGGCGCGTTCGTGCTGCCCATTCTGGACCGCATCGACCCGCATCGCGACGCGTGCCAGGCGCTGGTGCTCGTGCCTACGCGCGAACTCGCGGTGCAGGTCGCTAACGAGGCCACGATGCTCGCGGGCGACAGCGGCGTGCGCGTGGTGCCGGTGTATGGCGGCGTGGGCTACGGGCCGCAACTCGATGGGCTCAAGAAGGGGGCGCACCTCGTGGTGGGCACGCCCGGCCGCGTGCTTGACCACCTGCTGCGCAAGTCCCTGGTGCTCGATAGGCTGGACATGTTGCTGTTCGACGAGGCCGACCGCATGCTGTCCATGGGCTTCTACCCGGACATGAAGGAGGTGCAGCGCTACCTGCCCGACCGGCGCGTCAACGGGTACATGTTCTCGGCCACGTTCCCGCCGCACGTGATGCGCCTTGCCGGGGAATTCCTCAACCAGCCCGACGTGCTGAGCCTGAGCAAGGACCACGTGCACGTGACCGAAGTGGCCCAGGTATTCTACGACGTGCCGGGCGTGGAGAAGGACCGCGTGCTCGTGCGCATCATCGAGATCGAGAACCCGCAGGCCGCGATCGTGTTCTGCAACACCAAGGCGAAGGTCGAGTTCGTGACCGCGGTGCTCCAGCGGTTCCAGTACGATGCGGACATGCTCAGCTCCGACCTGTCGCAGGCCGCGCGGGAGCAGGTGATGGATCGCGTGCGCAAGGGCTCGTTGCGCTTCCTCGTGGCCACGGACGTGGCCGCGCGCGGCATCGACTTGCCGGAGCTGTCCCACGTGATTCAATACGAAGTGCCGGACGACCAAGAGGCCTACATCCACCGCGCGGGGCGCACTGGCCGAGCCGGCGCCAGCGGCACC
>JAJRTI010000469.1 GCA_024278415.1 Planctomycetota bacterium
ACGCCGACCGTGCGCGAGCAGTAGAAGGACAAGTTCGCGGCGACCGCGAGCGCGAGCCCCACCCATCCCAACGCGGTCGGCCAGCAAGAAGGCTGGCGCCGGAAGACCTGCCGCCAGCCCATGGCGATGCAGATGCCCGCGGACGCGGTGAGCAGCGCGACGATGCGCAGGCCGCTGGGCACGGCCGCGCGGCCGCTCCGCTGGAGCCAAGGATAGAGCAGGCCGCAGAACAGCGTGGTGAACGCGAGTGCGGCCACCCATAGCATCGCGTCCGTCCGTCCGTCGCCCTTGCCTCGCCGCCCGCGCAGGAACAGGCCCATGCCAAGCGGCGCGGCGATGGCTACGTACGCGCCGAAGAAGACCGGGTTGCCGAAGACCGAGATCATGCGGCCGGAGATGTGCTGCGACCACATGAGCGGATCCTTGTCCAGGCGCTGCACGAGGCCGTACGCGCCGGCGCCGAGCGCGGCGGCGAGGATGATCGCGAGCACCACGACCACTTCCCCCCGGCGCAACCGCGCGGCCGCGTAGAAAAACGCCGCGTAGATCACAAACTGGATCGCGCCCTCATACGTCTTGTACGCGCCGAATACGCTGCACCGCCAGTCCACCGAAAACGCGGTCGACAGCGCGACCGCGGCGAGCACTGCGAGGATCGGCCAATCGAGCGGCGTGCGCGCGACGCGCAGTTCGGCCGTGGCCAGCATCTTGGTCGTGAACCCCACGAAGAGCAGCATGGCCATGAGGTAGAGGATCGCCACCTTGCTCAGGTCGAAGCTGCTCTGAATCTTCGTGTCGTACCCCACCGCCGTAGCGAAACACGCCATGCCCACCACAACCATCAGCACCCCGGCGTCCCACTGAATGCGCGGCCGATCCTGGCGATTCGATGTTGGCTCAGGCTCCGTCATGGCGCAGGCGATACTTCCTCTGGTCGCAAATTGCTGCCAACGCGCTTGTAGTAGGGCGATTTATCGCCCGTCGGCCGGTCCGGAGAAACGGGCGATGAATCGCCCTACTACTGTAAGATCAAAGCCCCGTCCGACGGCCGCCAGCCCTTGGCTGGCGCATGCGGCTACCGCCGCTGGCCAGTCGCAGGCGCCGCGGCCGCATACTCCTTCACAAACGCTATCGTCTCCTCGAACACCCGCTCCTTCTCGTAGTCCATGGGCAGCAGATGTTTCGACTTGTCGAACACGAGCATGCGCTTGTGCTTCGACGCGATCTGCTGCACGAGGCGCTTCGACTCGCGGATGTCTGCAACGCGGTCCCTGGGCGCGTGCATGACGAGCACCGGGCAGGTGATGGTGTCGAGCTTCGCGCGCACTTGGTCCGCTAGGTCGAACAGGCTGCACGCGGTCTCCATGGGCGTGAAGCCGACGTACACGAGCTTTGGCCGAAGGCCTACGTCCGCGATGTCGACCGGGATGTTCTTGACCACGCGTGGGAAGCCGATGGCCCGGGAGAAGCGGCTGAGCGATTCCGCGCGCACCAAGTGGAACCACTTGCGCGTGACCCGGAGAAAGGGCGCCATGAGCACGAGCCCGGCCACGTCCCGGCGCTCGGCAATGTCCAGCGCGACCGTGCCGCCCATGGAGAAGCCGACGATGATCACGCGGCCCTTGCCGTACTGCTTGCACATGTCGTCGTATGCCCGCTCCGCGGTGGCGACCCAGTCCTTGCTGCGGCTCTTGGCGAAGTCGGCCACGGTCGTGCCGTGGCCGGGCAGCAACGGCGCCCGGGACGAGATGCCCGCGTCCGCGAGGCGCTGGCCCAGCTCGCGGAAGACCTGCGGCGAGGCCTGAAACCCGTGCAGGAGCAGGCAGGCCGGCGGCCCCACGTCGTGGGCGAACGGCTCCGCGCCGATGCGAATGCCGGTCTTGGAGTCCTTGGGCCGCTTGGCCTCAGCCTTCTTGATCGCCCGGGACACGCCGATCGTTTGGCACCCTCCGATGCCCACGAGCGCCACGGACAAGACTCCGACGAACACGGGCCATCTCTTGACTTTGCGCATGATGACCACTGATTACTGACAACTGATTACTGGCCACTCGTCTCGCCTGCCGCCTTGCTCTCGCCCCAGGCCCTGGCGGCCGCGGCCACGTAGTCGATCATCGAGATGAGCAGGATGGCGATAACCGCAAAGCTGAAGACGTGGATGCCGATGGCCTTCCACTGCACGGTGCGGCCGAAGAGGGTGATGGTGTACAGGTTGCCGCCCCAGCCCCACCAGACGGGTCCGCCGATGAGGAAGCCGCCGGCGATGCCCTGCACCACGGCCTTCACCTTGCCCGTCCAGCGCGCGGCCACACTCTTGCCGGACATGCTCAGCGCGATGCGCGCGTACGCCACGGTGATGTCGCGCACGACCATGCACAACGGCACGATCTGCCAGCAGCGCTGCACGTCGTGCCGCGCGAGCGTCCAGAAAACAAGGATGCGAGAGATGGAGTCCGCGTAGGGGTCGAGCATCTTGCCTAGATCGCTCACCACGTTGAAGCGCCGCGCGCAGAAGCCGTCGAGCGCGTCCGTCGCCTCGATGAGCAGCAGGCAGATGACCCCGAACCAGGTGACCCACACTTGCTCGGCCCGCCCCGGCACGACGCAAGCAATGAGGACGGCGAATCCCAAGCGCGAGACCGTCAGCGCCATGACCGCGTACCACGTCCCTGTTCGCTTTTGCTTGTCAGCCAATCCACTTGCCTCACACTCAAGCGTGTCCGCCGCCGGACCAGAAGCCTTGGGTTGCGGGCGCAGCCCGCTTTGTGGTTCATCCTAGATTTCAGTACTGGCTGTTGCCAAGCGCCCCTGTCCCCCCCTGGCAGGCCAGACGCCCAGGGCGAAGCCCTGGGATCGGTAGCCCCGGACAGGGCAAGCCCCAACGGGGCGACACGCTGCTCGCGGAGACAAACGCACCGAGCCGATGTGTCACCCCCCCTTCGGGGCTCTATGGGTTCGGTGTGTGAAACCCACCACCCAGGGGCCCAGGGCTTCGCCCTAGGCTTTTGACAGCCGGGCACGCCCTTGATGCGGACGCCAGCAAGTACGCGTGGATCGGATGAGCCAGGAGTATCGTAACAGGGCGCGCGGCAGAGTCAAGCGCGCGGCGCGGCTGTTCTGTAAAGCCCCGAACGGCCATCCTTGAATCCCCGCGAGCCATCTGATACCATTCTGTGCACGCCCTAAGCCAGCGCCATGCCCATTGATACACCGAGCTTCAGCCGAGGAGGCGCGGCTCGGCCCCGCCTTTACCAACGGGAAGGAACCATGAGCAAGAAGAAGCAGAAGCCTTATGGATTGGGCACGCAAGCCGTGCACGCCGGCGAAGACCGCAAGAAGCCGTGGGACGCGCTTACCACGCCGATCTATCAGACGTCGACTTTCCTCTTTAACGACTCGGCCACAGTCAAGGCGTACACCTCGAAGGAACTCGACCGTTTCGAGTATGGCCGCTACTCCGGCCCTACCGAGCGCGCGGCGGGCAACAAGATCAAGGCCCTCGAAGGCGCGGACGATGCCATCCTGTTCTCCAGCGGCATGGCCGCGGTCTGCACGACGCTCTCCGCACTGCTGTCCGCGGGCGACCACCTCGTGTGCTCGAGTGAGTTGTACAAGAAGTCGCTCCAATTCATCCTGGAAGACCTCTCCCGTTGGGACATCGAAGCCACGACCGTGCCGGTGGAAGACCACAAGGCCGCGGCGGCCGCGGTGCGCCCCAACACGAAGATAATCTTCATCGAGACGCCGACCAATCCCTACATGAGCATCGGCGATCTCCCCGCATACGCCAAGATCGCCAAGAAGGCCGGCGCACTCTTGTTCGTGGACGCCACGTTTGCCACGCCGTACAACATGAAGCCGATCGATCTCGGCGCGGACCTCGTCATGCACAGCGCGACGAAGTACTTTGGCGGCCACAACGACCTGCTCGCGGGCGTGGTCATGGGCAACGACCTCGCGGTCATGGAGAAGATCCGAGGCTTCCACAAGAAGTTTGGGGCCTGCATGGACCCCCATTGCGCCTACCTCCTGATTCGCGGGCTCAAGACGTTCCCCTTGCGCATGGCGCGCGCGAACGCGTCCGCGCTGGAACTCGCGCAGTTCCTCGACAACCACCCCGCGGTGCAGCGGTGCTTCTACCCGGGCCTGCCCAGCCACCCGCAACACCAACTGGCCAAAAAGCAGATGACCGGCTTCGGCGGCGTGGTGAGCTTCTGGATCGATGCCCCGCTCGGCCAAGTCAACAAGTTCCTCGACTCGCTCGAACTGTGCCTCGTGGGGCCGAGTCTGGGCGGCGTGGAAACGCTGGTCTACCACCCCGCCACCACCTCCTTCTACGACATCACCCGCAAGGAGCGCCTCGAATTGGGTATCCTCGACGAGTTGGTCCGCATCTCGGTCGGCGCCGAGGACCCCGAAGATCTCATCGCGGACATCGACCAAGCGCTGGGCAAGATCAAGACGCGGGGGACGAAGAAGGCAAAGAAGTAGGCGCAAGCGAGTCGAGAATGCCAAGTGCCCCGACTAAGCGACTCATGAGAAAGTAGCTCTATGGGCGCGATCGTCTCTCTGCTCGTTGTCATCCTGCTCTCGCTGCTGGTCACGCGCGTGGCCACGATCGCGCTCACGCTGACCGGGCTATCGGAAGAAGTCGCGCGGTTCCAGGCCCGGTCCGCGTTCACCGGCTGCGGTTTCTCGACGCGAGAATCCGAGCAGGTTGTGAACCACCCGGTGCGCCGGCGCATCATGTTGATGCTCATGCTGCTGGGGAACGCGGGGATCGTCACCGCAGTCTCGTCGCTCGTGCTGGCGTTCGTCAGCGCGGCCGCGAGGGAGTAGTTTCTGCTGCGGCTCGGGGTATTCGCCGCGGGCCTCGCCCTGTTCGCCGCGTTTGGGTTCAGCCAATACGCGCAGCGCCAAATGTCACGCGCAATCCGCTGGGCGATCCAGAAGTGGACGCACGTCGACGTGCAAGACTACGCGAGCCTCCTGCGCCTGGCCAACGAATACACCGTCTGCGAGATGGAGGTGCAGGAGGGGGACTGGGTCGCCAATCGCACGCTGTCAGAATTGCAACTGAACCGAGAAGGGGTCACCGTGCTGGGCGTGCAGCGCGAGGGAGGCAAGTTCGTCGGCGCGGTCACAGGCGAGACACTCATCCAGCCCACCGACGTGCTCATCCTTTACGGCCGGCTCCAAGCCCTCAATGATCTCGACGAGCGCCGCACGGGCGTCGGAGGCGACCGCGCCCACCGCGAGGCCGTCGAACATGAGGCCTCGCAGCGCGCAGAAGCCGCAGGGGAAACCAGGGGAGAAGGCGACGCACCCGAGCGCGAGGGCCTGACGGATTAGACCCGCCGCGTGGCTGAGCCGGCGCCGGCCCCCCCCTACCTGCCCACCTGCGCCAAGACCGGGCGCAACGGATCGAGCCGCGTGAACGCCGCTCCCCGCAGCCAACGCACCGGCTTTCCGCCCGCGCGCAACTCCACTTCCACGGGCTTCGGCGACACGTTCACCGCATACACGAGCGCCCGGCCGCCCGCGACGATCGTGCGCGTCTCTACCCCCCATGCCGGCCGGCCATCGCCGCCCAAGACGGCGACGTCAGGCAAGGGCGCGGCGCGCGCCACGATGGGCAGCAACGCGGCATAATGCGCTCGCGCGCCGGCGCGCTTGAGCCGCGTCACGTTGGCCCCGCGCACGTCGCGGCCTTCCCGCGCGCGGCCCCAAGGATCGAACGCGAAGTTGTCCGGGCCGATCAGCACCACGGCTCCCCCTTGGGCCGCGAAGCCGCGCACGCCGGCCAGCACCGCGTCCGAGGCGTACTTCGCGTTCGCGACGACGAGCACCCGGCAGTCCGCAAACTCCCTCGCCGCGATCTGCTTATCCGTGAGGAACCCCAGCCCGCGGCCGAGGAAGTTCGCCCCTCCATACGCTTCCCACAACTCGTCGAGAGACTCCACGTCTTGGATCGCCGAGGGCCGCGAGAAGTAGAAGCGAACCGGCCGCGGTCCGCGCGCAAACCGCGCCACGTCGGCCGCGAGCCGTTTCAGCTCCAGCATCGTGCGGCAATACGCGGCCATGAGCTTGGGCTGCACGAGCAGCGAGCCGTTGAACCACTGCGGCTTGTGCTCCGGCCCATTCATGCGCGACCACCACCAGATCAGGTTCGCGCTCATGCCGCGCAGGTGCGCGAGCCACAGCGCGGTCTCCATGTGCTCCGGGGGGATGTCGTTCGACTCGTAGTAGACCGTCTGCACCGCGTGCCATTCGGAGTCGAAGATGGGCTTGCCGGGCGCAATGGACTTCATGAAGTCGAACGTCATGGCCTGGCCTTGCCAGTCGAGCGCGGCTGGGAAGGTCGAGCGGAACGGCTTGTGCACCGGGCGCACGTCCGTGCCATGGATGTCGCAGATCGCGTCGAGCCACTCGCGGTCCATGCCGTCGTCGTGCCGGCTGCGCCCGAGCCGGCGGCCGCGCAGGTTGCGGCTGCCGGTAAACATGACCTCGCCCGCGAGCTTCACGTGCACGAGCGCGTTGCGGTCGTACCGGCGCAAGCCCGAGTTGAGGTGGCGGTAGAAGTCCATGACGCGCACGCGGTTGAACAGGCACCAGTCGTACCACGCGCCGCGGCTCACGGTGGGCAGCGTGCGCGGCCGGCAGTCGTCGAACGACCTCAGCTTCATGCCCCACACGTCGTTCAGGCGTTCGATCGTGCCGTACTGCTTCCGCAGCGACGCGCGGAACTTCGCCGCGGTGCGCTTGGAGAAGCGCGGGAAACTCGGCTCGTTCGACAGGTCGTAGCTCAGGATCTCCGCGCGCTTGGCCAAGGCCGGCCCGAACGCGGCGAAGAAGTTCGTCCACACCTCGCGCATGGCCGGGTGGTCGATGTCGTAGTCCACGAAATGGCCGGGCCCATCGAGCACGTCAGGGTGCTGCTCGACGATCCACTTCATGCCGCGAATGCCGTGGCCGAAGAGCACGTCGACGCGGCAGTTGTGCTTGGCCGCGAGGTCGCACACGTCGTTGAGCTTCGGCACGAGCCGGCGGCGGTCGAACGTGTCCACCCCGGTCGCGGTCCAGCCCGGGCCGCAGGCGAACCCGAGCACGTTCACGCCCATGGCCTTCAGGAGCGGCATGCGGTCCTCGTCCTGCGGCTGGCCGTTGAAGCCCATGAGGAACACCGGCCGCCCCTCGGCCGCGAACGTGCCGTCGCGCACAACGAGTTTGGCCAAGTCCGGTTCGACGTAGCGCGGGGAGCGGTCGTCGCACGCGAGTGCGTCGAGCCGCGCCTGCTGCACGACCGCGATGAGGTCCTCGATCTGCTTCTCCGCGAGCGGCTGCCACTCACGCATGGCCGCGTCGTAGAGGGCGAACGCGCGCAGCGGCCCCGCAAGGGCCAGGGCCGGCTCGATGAGTTCCGTGTTGAAACCGGCCGCGCGGCGCTTGGCCAC
This sequence comes from Planctomycetota bacterium, assembly GCA_024278415.1. The sequence continues at coordinate 7,455 of JAJRTI010000469.1, forward strand.
CAATTCTTTCACCTGCTCCGTCAGCTTGCGCAGCTCCTCCGCGCGCGCCTCGATGCGGCGCCGCGTCTCGAGCATCGGGTAGACGTGCATGGACGCGTCGCAGCGGCCCAGGCTGGAGCCATCGGCCCCAAGCACCTCGCCCCTCACGCGCCACGGCCCCGGCGCGAGCCCGGCGAGCTTGAACATGAACGGCGCGCTCCGCACGCCCGCCGCGGTCTCGATTGGCGACTCCAGCTCGCCCGCGTGCGTGTCGTTTTCGATGCGCAGCCTCGCCCGCACCGGCCGCTTGGCCGCGAGCGCGTACACGTCGAGCGAGAGCGCGGCGTAGCCGGAGTCGTCGAACTCCGCGTCCGCGGGCGTGACCGCGCACCGGATCGCGTCTGGCTTGGGGAACAGGACTAACGTGCCGAACTCGGCCGGCCGCTTGCCGCGCACGATCCCCGAGCCCCACTCGACCCACTTGCGCCCGGCGCCATCGTTGTCGTTCACGAGCAGGCTGAACCCCAACGTGGCGAGTTTGGCAGGGTGTGCGACGCCGATCGCGGCCCATGGGATCGCGATCTCCATGGCCGCGCCGCCTGGCTTGGCCGTGTATGCCGCGGCGATCGCGGCCGGCGCCGGCCTCTTGCCTTTGGCCGCGTAGTCCACGCCCACGGCCAAGCGCTTGCCCCGCGGCACGAAGCTGAACGCGTAGTCGTCATCGTCCAAGCGCGGGCCGCGCTGGCCTCCGGTGTCGATCGCGATTTGCAGGCAGTCGCCGTTCCAGAACCGCTTCGCCGCGAGCGGGAACACGTCGTCGCGCAGGTCGATGGCGAGGTAGAGGCGCTGTGCGTCGTAGCGCGCTTGCAGGGTGGCGGACAGATCCGCCATGCTCTTGCCCCTGTCGCCGCGGGCGACGATTTCTTCGGCCGCGGTGTACGTGTCAATGCGGCCGGTCTTGGCTTTGTGTGTGCCACCCCACTCGTCGAGACGTCCATCGACATTGATCGGCTGCTTGGCCATCACGCAGGGGTAGGCGCGCGCGTCGTCGAAGCTTGCGCTTCGGGGCGATGGGATTTCGGCGAAGCTCACGTCGTCGAACCAGGCGTCGCCGTAGGAGTGGAGCGTGCAGAAGACCTTTGCGCGGCGCGCGCCGGGCGGGGCGACGAACTTGGAGTCCACGAACTCCCACTTGCCGGCGGTATCGGTCTTGCCGCCGAAGTTGCGAATGCGGATCTGCTTGCCCGCCGCGTCCAAGAAGTGCACGCCGAGGCCCGCGCGCCGGCAGGCCTTGGCCATGACGTAGCCCGACAGCCGGTAGCGGGCGCCTGGCTTCACGGGCACGACCTGCGCCCACCAGGCCCATTGGCCGGCCGCGGTTTTCGGTGCGTGGATTGCGATGCTCCGCGCGCCGGCGCGCTTCACGGCCCCGTCCCACTCGAACGCCACGTTCGGCAGCGGCGTCTGTGGGCCCCAGGCCGCCGGCCGGGGCTGCTTCCCGCGGCGAAGCTCGAAGCCGGTGTTGTGCAGCAAGTTGATTCCCGTGACGCGCTCCAGGCGAACGGCCTCCTTGGCGGCCGCGGCCAGTGGCAGGGCAAACATGCAGGCCACAAGGGCGAGCGCCTCGTGCGCGGTTCGGCGATGGGCCTCGCGAGAGCTTCGAAGCAGCGGGTTCATGTTGGCGACTCCATTTCTGCGGGCATTGTCGTCGGGCGGCCCCCTTGCCTTCGCCTATCATCGCTCATGTGCAGCACGCTGCCAAGTCCCAAGCCGCCCCCCCCCACCCACACGCGACACCCGCCGCTGTGGCGAATGGCCTGCCACGCCCGGTGCGCGAGCCCGCCTTTCTCACCAACCCGGGATGTCAAGTAAGCAGAAGCGAACGTACGATGGATTTTGCGGCGTTCTGAACGCGCCGGCATGATGACCGTCTGCCCACGCGGTGGATCGGGCGGCTGGCCCGTCGGGCGAGTGTCACCCCTCGTGCTGTCGCACGGCTCACGGCACCCCCGTGAGGGCCTTCCGCTCGGGTGAAGATTCGCCATCGGAGCAGAGGGCGCCCTTACGGTCGCCACTACGAGCGCGTCGCGCTTCGGCACTTGAGCAGGGTATTCCGTATTCCGTATTCCGTATCTCGAATCGCGATCCGAATACGCCATACGCAATACGGAACATCTAACCTGCTCTCCACGCGCCACGCCTTGCCTCTGATCCATGACGGTCGGAGGCCTTGGGTCGCGGGCGAAGCCCGCCTTGTGTGACGGGCGAAACGCGAGTCGGTCGGCAAAGAATCTTCGGAAAGCTGAGGCGGTGTGATAGAATTCCGCGAACCGACCAGCCCAGGCGAACGTCGCTTGGCGGCGCGCAGCATCTTGTTTTGGTTTAGGGGAAGCGACACAGTGGAGAGCAAGCCATTCCCCCGTCGGCTCATCGTCGCTCTGGCTCTGGCGCTGGTGGTGCTGCTGGTCGCCGGCGGTTGGTTCTACCGCGCGCAGGCGCAAGCGCTGCGGCAAGATGCGACAGAGGGCCTGCAAAGCATAGCCGCATTGAAGGTGCACGAAATCACGGCCTGGCGGACCGAGCGCTTAGGGGATGCCGCGGTGATCATGGAAGACCCGGCCTTGGCCCAAGCCGCGGCGCAATGGCTTGCCGCTCCGGGCCCTGGGAAGGCGGGCCTCCTTCTCGCCCACTTCCGGTCCTTGCGCAAGCATTATGGTTACCACGACATCCTGCTGCTGGACGCGAGCGGCCAGGTGCGCATGAGCCTGAGCACCCCGGCCGAGCCACTTCACGCGGCAGACGCCCAGGCCCTGGCCGCGGCCTGGCGTGAGCGCAGGCCCATGCTCACTGACCTGCACTGCGGCCCGGGCTGTCGGCCTCACATGGGGGCCATCGCGCCATTGTTTACAGAGACGGGCGAAGCGGCCAAGCCTTCCGGCGCCATCGTGCTACTGTGCGACGCCCGACAGTTCCTCTACCCGCTGATTCAATCCTGGCCCGTGTCCAGCGACAGCGAGGAAACCCTGCTCGTGCGCCGCGACGGCGACCACGTGTTGTTCCTGAACGACCTGCGCCACCAGTCGAACGCGGCGCTCACCCTGCGTTTGCCTTTGACTCGGACCGACCTGCCGGCGGTGATGGCCGTGAGGGGCCGGGAAGGGGTGGTGCAGGGCGTGGACTATCGTGGAGTCAAGGTGCTGGCCGCGCTCGAGGCCGTGCCCGACTCGTCCTGGTTCATGGTGGCCAAGGTGGACGAGGACGAGGCCTTGGCGGCATGGCGCGGCCGGTCCGGGCTCATTCTGGCGCTGTTTCTGGCGCTAATGGCGGCCACGGCCGCGGCCGCAGGCGGGGTCTGGCAGCGAAACCAGAAAGCGCACTATCGGGATCTCTTCCAAGCGCAGGACGCACTCGCCCGCGAGCGGGCGGAGCTTCGCGCCACGCTCTACAGCATTGGCGACGCGGTCATCGCCACCGACCGCGACGGCCGTGTCGCGCGGATGAACCCGGTAGCAGAACAACTGACCGGCTGGAGCGAGGCCGACGCGGCCGGCCAGCCGATGGACGCGGTCTTTCACATCGTGAACGAGCAGACACGCCGCGAGGTGGAGGATCCCGTCACGCGCGTCTCGCGCGACGGAGGGATCGTCGGGCTTGCCGAGGACACGCTGCTGCTCGCCCGCGACGGCCGGGCACTCCCCATCGCCGACGCCTGCGCGCCCATCAAGGACGACCAAGGCGACATGGCCGGCGTGGTGTTGGTGTTTCGCGACCAGACAGAGGAGCGCCGGAACCGACGCTTGGTTGAAACCCGGCTTTCTCTGATCGAATACGCGGCGGACCACACGCTGGATGAGCTTTTGTCCCGAACTCTGGACGAGGTGGGAGCGCTGGTGGATAGTCCCATCGGGTTTTACCACTTTGTGGAGCCCGACCAGAAGACCCTGTCTCTCCAGCAGTGGTCCACCGGAACCTCGAAGGAATCCTGCCGCGCCGAGCGGAAGGGGCTGCTTCGCCGTATTGACGAGGCGGGCGTTTGGGCGGCCTGCGTGCACGAGAGAAAGCCGGTGATTCACAACGACTATGCCTCGCTGCCGCACAAGAAGGGCTTGCCGGAAGGCCACGCCGAAGTGATCCGTGAGTTGGTGACTCCGGTGATGCGGGATGGCAAGGCCGTGGCCATTCTGGGCGTGGGCAACAAGCCGGCCGATTACACGGAAAAGGACGTGGAGATCGTCTCCTACCTTGCCGACGTGACGTGGCAAATCGTGGAGCATAAGCGGGCGGAGGACGCGCTGCGGGAGAGCGAAAGCAAGATGCGGAGCATCTTTCGGGCAGCGCCGATCGGCATAGGAGTCGTGTCCCAGCGGGTGCTGCTGGACGCGAACAATCGCCTGTGTGAGATCGTCGGCTATTCCAAGGCAGAACTCGCCGAGCAAAGCGCGAGACTGCTGTACCCTACGGATGAAGATTACAACTACGTCGGCAGGGAGAAGTACCGGCAAATCGAGGAACGGGGAAGCGGCACCGTGGAGACCCGCTTCAAGCGCAAGGATGGCAAGATCATCGACGTGCT
>JAJRTI010000470.1 GCA_024278415.1 Planctomycetota bacterium
ACATGCGCGCGCTGCCGAGGAAAAGCGGCGTCAAGCCGCCGCACTCCACAACGCCTCGCCGCGGCCCGTACGCCGCAAACCGAACGCCCGTAACGCCTCGTCCCGATGGCGCGCTGTGCAGAGAGCCTACGCAACTTCTTGTTTTTCGTCGCGGTTACGAATGCTTAAGGCACTAATCCCTCATCTCTCATCTCTCATCTCTCATCCACTCCCGTGAGCCCTTTCGCCATGCCAGACGAAACCCAAGAAGGCCTCGAACTCCAGCGGCTCGAGTGCGCCGGCGAGGAAGTCGTGTTGCGCTACCCGCGCTGGAGCGACGTGCATGAATACCTGCGGCTCGAGCAAACCCTCACCGCGGAAAAGGTCTTCATCCCTTCGCGCGAGTGGACGCTGCGGGACGCGTGCGAACGCATGGGCCGCATGCTCACGGACATGGAGTTGGACCGCGGCCGTTTCGTGTTTGTAGACGCGGGCGGCCGCATCGTGGGGCGAGGCAGCATCGAACCGTACCACGGCCACGGCTACGGCGTGCTCGGCATCGCGCTCGTCCGCGCGTACCAGGGCCGCGGCGTCGGGCGGGCGCTCATGGCTTTGCTCGAACAACAAGCGCGCGATTTGGGGTATGCGAACATCTATCTCGACGTGTGGGCCGTGAACGACCGCGCTCGTTCCCTCTATGAGAAGATGGGCTTCATCGAGATTGGCCGCCGGCCTCAGTGGATCCGCCGGGACGATTTGCCCGGCGGCGCGACCGACCTGGTCGAGATGGTCAAGTCGCTGGAAGGCGATCGCGCAGGGTAAAGGCGCCAACATCGGACGCCTTGGGTGCGCTTGCAGTGTCGGCCCCCCATGCTACAATGCGCAGCGCTCGCATTTAGCCCGCATTTCTCACAAACATCGCGTCCCTAAACCACGAAGGACACGAAGGTCACGAAGGAACACGGCCTTGGTCCGCTCGTGCCATGCGATGTGTCGCCAAGACCACGAGAATCCGCAGGGCATAAGCCAATAGGGGCACACACTCTTCGTGCTCTTCGTGGTGAGAAATACGCGTTAGCAGCGTTCAGTTGCTAGGCGTCGATCCGCGAGAGATATCAGCAGAACCTTTTCTGGGTCGAGAAGCTGCGTGCGCGGGGCACCCGGTCTTACTTCGCCAACATGCACACCCACAATCGCGAACTGGCAACGCAGCGCTCCGTGACCGATGAGGTCCAGACGGTCTTCGGTGATGTCGAAACCGACGCGTCGTGGTCGTTTGCGGGCCTTACGACCCGTCAGACCCGTTACGTCACGCACGGGTATCATTCCTATGCCGCGAAGTTCATCCCGCAACTCGCCGCGAGACTGATCGAGGATCTGTCGAGGAAAGGGGACTGGGTGCTCGAGCCGTTCATGGGGTCGGGGACCACCCTGGTCGAAGCCAAGCTCCTCGGCCGGCCGTCGCTGGGGGTGGATATCAACCCCGTCGCGCACATGATTAGTGTCGCCAAGACGACGGCGGCGCCGCCTGCTGTGCTCGAACGCGAGATCAGGCATGTGAAGGAGGCGCTCGCCACGGACGATGGGGCGCAGAGAGTCCTGGCCGCGGCTGATGCCGCAGCGGATGTGCCCAGCCACGAGCGAATCGACTACTGGTTCCCCCCTCGCGCACAACAAGCGCTTGGCGAGATCCTCCACTGGGTCGAAGGCGTCGAGCACCAGGGAGCGCGAGCGTTGCTCCGTTGTGCGTTCAGCAATAGCCTCAAGAAGTGCTCCATCTGGATGCAGCGCAGCACCAAGCCCACCCGAGATCCGCGCAAGAACCTCCCCGACCCTGTCGTGGTGTTCCTGCGCCAGGTGCGGCAGATGCAGAAGCGCAATGCCCAGTTCTATGAGTTGCTCGATGAGCGCGGCTTCCTCGACGTGCCGGCCCGGCCTCATTGCGCGGACGCGCGGGATCTGCCGGTCGATGATGGCTCTGTGAAGCTGGTGGTCACGTCCCCGCCATACGTCACCTCCTACGAGTACGCGGACCTGCACCAACTCACCGCGCTCTGGTTCCGCTACATGACCGACCTGCCGAGCTTCCGCAAGCAGTTCATCGGCACCGCGCAGCACGAAGCCAAGCCCATCGAGATGGGCAGCGAGATCGGGGAGCGCATCGTCGAACAGCTCGGCGAGCAGAAGCCCAAGACCGCGACCGAGGTGGCCACGTACTTCACGGACATGCGCGAGGTGTTCGCGGCGGTGAAGCGGAAGCTCAAGCGCAACGGCCGCGCGTGCATCGTGGTGGGCAACACGAATCTCTTGGGCGTGGACATCCTGAACGCGCAGGTCTTCGCTGAGCAGATGGTGCGCATGGGGTTCGAGTTCGAGCGCCTCATCGACCGCGAAATTCCGTCGAAGATCCTCCCCCAAGTGCGCGACAAGAAGACGGGCCGCTTCTCCGCGACACTGGCTGCCAACTACCAGGCCTACCCGCACGAGTACATCTTGGTGATGCGGAAGCGTTGAGGGGCCGGACGCTGCTGGGCCACCTGTAACCAAAGCCGCCAGGGGGCGCCTGTAGTGCTCGCGTCAGTGAGCCTCGTGACCACCACGCGCAGCAGCAGAGGCTCACTGACGTGAGCACTACAGGCCGGGCGCGTGCGGAAATTCCTGTGCTCCTTTACATCGACGCGCCAAGCCGGTACGGTTATCTATACCGAGTGACGGCCACTTGCAAGCTCATCGAGCAGAGGAAGCCATGGAGAACGTCATTGTCATCCTTATCGTGTTGGCCGCTGCGGCCGTGGCCGTGGCGAAGCTGCGCGGCAAAGCATCGGGCAAGGGGTGTTGCTGCGCGCGTCCAGGGCGGGGCTGCGGGTCCGGCATTCGCACCAAAGAGGGCCACGCAAACGGCAAGGCCGGCGGCGAGCCGCAGCCCTGAGCTGCGCGAGGCGTCCAAGGACTATCTGCCGCTGCTCCAGAGAGGGGAGTCACTCGTCATTGGTCATTCGGCGCTCGGCGTTCGCACGCGAGGCACCAAAGACAAATCGCCTAAGTGCAGCATTCCGTAAATCCGCGTGAGGGGGACCCCGCGCGTTCGTAGCACGCTCGTAAGAGCGTCTCTGCTGTGCTGACGCGAGAGGGGACGCCAAGCGGAACGCACTGACGTGCGTGCTACCAGCAGCGGATCGCGCCTCCGAGGCTATACGAATTTAGGGAATGCTGCACTCAGGCCGCTACGAGCGAGCAGAGCCGCGGCCCGGCTCCCGGCGACCGAGCACGCTCTTGAGGAACCGCGCAGTGTGCGACCGTTTGCCCGCCTCCACGACCTCCTCCGGCGCGCCCGCGGCCACGACCTCGCCGCCCGCGTCGCCGCCCTCCGGGCCCAAGTCGATGATGTAGTCCGCCTCCGCAATCACGTCGAGGTTGTGCTCCACGACGACGACCGTGTTGCCGCGGTCCACGAGTTGGTGGAGCACGTTCACGAGTTTCTCCACGTCCGAGGTGTGCAGGCCGGTCGTGGGCTCCTCCAGCACGTAGAGCGTCTGGCCGCCGGACACCTTCGCCAGCTCGGACACGAGCTTGATGCGTTGCGCCTCGCCGCCGGAGAGCGTGGGGCTCTGCTGGCCCAGCGTGAGGTACCCGAGGCCCACGTCGTTCATGACCTGGAGCATGCGCCGCGGCTTGGGGAAGTTGGCGAACAGCTCCAGCGCCTCCTCCATGGTCATCTCGAGCACGTCCGCGATCGTCTTTCCCTTGAAGCGAATCGCGAGCGTGTCGTCGTTGTAGCGCCGGCCCCGGCAGTCGTCGCACTCCACGTGCACGTTGGGCAGGAAGTTCATCTCGATCTTGAGCAGGCCCTGCCCTTGGCAGGTTTCGCACCGGCCGCCGTGCACGTTGAACGAGAACCGGCTCGCGCTGTAGCCTCGCACCCGCGCGTCGGGCGCCATCGCGAAGAGGCGGCGAATCTCATCGAAAAGCTTCACGTACGTCGCCGGCGTCGAGCGCGGGGTGCGGCCAATGGGGGACTGGTCCACGAGCAGCGCGCGGCGGAGCCCGGCCAGGCCGGTGATGCGCTTGCACTCCGCACCGCCGTTGCTCGGCCCGCGGCCTCGGCGAGACAGCATCGCGTGCGCGCCGGGGAACAACACGTCGCTCACGAGGCTGCTCTTGCCCGACCCCGACACGCCGGTCACGACCGTGAGCCGGCCGAGCGGGAAGCCCACGTCGATGCGCTTCAGGTTGTTCCGTGTGGCGCCGTCGATGCGCAGCCACTTCGCGCCCTTCAGCGGCCGGCGCTCGCCGCGTAGCGGATGCCGAAGCGGCTCGCGGAGCACGCGCGCGGTGACCGACTTCCGGCTCCGCATCACCTTCGCCACGCTGCCCTGCACGACCAACTCGCCTCCGTGCACTCCAGGGCCGGGGCCCAGGTCGATCACGTGGTCCGCCGCGCGGATCGTCGCTTCGTCGTGTTCGACGATGATAACCGTGTTGCCCTGCGACCGCAGATCGCACAGCGTGTCGATGAGCATCGCGTTGTCGCGCGGGTGCAGGCCGATGGTCGGCTCGTCGAGGATGTAGCACACCCCGCGCAGGTTCGACCCGAGCTGCGCGGCCAAGCGGATGCGCTGCGCCTCGCCGCCGGCAAGCGTGTCCGCGCGGCGGTCGAGCGCGAGGTAGGACAAGCCGACTTGCCGCAGGAACTGAAGCCGCTGCTGGATCTCCGGGAGAATCGCGTTCGCAATCTGCTTCTCGCGGCCGGCGAATCGGAGGCCTGCCAGCGTCTCGCCGAACTGGTCGATGGACTCGCGCTGGTACTCGGCGATGGACCGGCCCTGCACGCGCACCGCAAGCGCGTCGCGCTTGAGCCGCAGGCCGAAGCACGCGGGGCACACGTCCTCGCCTTCGCCGATCGCGCCCATGCCGCGGCACTTGGGGCACCAGCCGTGGGGGCTGTTGAACGAGAACATGCGCGGGTCCAACTCGGGGAAGCTGCG
>JAJRTI010000471.1 GCA_024278415.1 Planctomycetota bacterium
GCGGCGTTCGCCGTCGTACTCGTAGTACGTGGTGGCGTTGAACGCGGTCACGTATTCCATGGCGTTGACCGCGTTGTGGGAGTACTCGGCCGCATGGCCTAAGGGCCCGGCGACTCGAGTCTGATTGCCGGCCGCGTCATATTCGAAATACGTGTGCATGTCCCCCGGCTGAGTGCGCACCGTTGCCCGGCCCAACGCGTCGTACGCCCACGTGGCCACACCGGTAGGGTCGTGCATGCGCGTGCGGTTGCCGGCTTCGTCGTAGTCGTAGTAGACACGCGTGCCGTCGGCCTCGAAGTGGGTGACCGTGAGCTGGCCGGCCGCATCGTACGTGTGGTTAGTCGTATCACTCTTGCCGTCTACCAGGGCCGTGGGCTGTCCGGCGAGGTCGTAGGTGGTGCTGGCCGTCTGGCCGAGTGCGTCCTTGATTTCGACGACGCGGTTCAAGCCGTTGTATTCGAAGTAGTTGGCGTGGTTCTCGGCGTCGAGGAGCACGATGCGGTTGCCGCTGCCATCGTAGTGCAAGTACGTGGCTGCCCCGACTGCGTCTTTGACGGACACGTTGCGGTTGACTTCGTCGAACTCGTAGTAGGTGGGATGTCCATCGGGGTCGAGATCCCAAGTCTTGTTGCCGGCCTCGTCGTAGCCGGACTGGGACTCGTTGCCGAGGGGATCGACGAGCTTGACTTGCCGGCTCAGGGCGTCGAACTCGAAGTACGTGGTGTGGCCTTCAGAGTTGGTGGTCCAATCTCGGTTGCCCGCGCCGTCGTAGTGGAACGTGTCCTCGTATCCGAGCGCGTCGGCCACGCGGATCTGCTGGCCGGCTGCGTCGTAGTCGAAGTACGTGGCGTTCCCTCGCGGGTCGACCTCCGTGACCTTCTGTCCAGCCGCGTCGTAGTAGAAGTACGCGGTCTGGCCGAGCGCGTTGGTGGTGGCGACCTTCTGATAGAGGCCATCGTACTCGTGATACGTCGCGAAGCGCCGTGGGTCGATCTGGACGGCCACGTTGCCTACGGCGTCGTAGTGGAAGTATGAGTGGCGGCCGAGCGCGTCGGTTTCGGCGATCTTGCGCCCGAGAGCGTCGTATCGGAAGTACGTGGTGAAGCCCAACTCGTCCGTCTCCTCGGTCTTGTTGCCCCGCGCGTCGTAAGCGATCGTCGTGTGGCCGGTACAAGGATCGATGGCATCGGTGAGCCGGTTCACCGCGTCGTGGTGGAAGTATGTAGCGAGCCCACGCGGATCAATCTGGGCGATCTTGTTGCCCCCGTCGTCGTAGTGGAAGTACACGGCGTAGCCGAGCGCGTCGATCTCAGCAATCTTCTGCTTGGCCGCGTCGTAGTGGAAGTACGTGGGATTGCCGCGTGGATCGATGGCCAGGATCTGATTGCCAACGTCGTCATAGTGGAAGTACGCGGTGTCGCCCAGAGCGTCGGTCGTGGCGATCTTGCGCTTGAGCCCGTCGTAGGCATAGTAGGTGGCGAAGCCGCGTGGATTGACCTGTGCCACCAGGTCGCCCTCGCCGTCGTAGCCGAAGTAGGCCGTGCGGCCCAGCGGGTCGACTTGAGCGACCTTGCGCTTGGCCTCGTCGTAGAGGAAGTACGCGGTCCGGCCGAGTTCGTCGACTTGGGCGACCTTGTTTCCGCGCGAGTCGAAGTGGAAGTACGTGTGCCCGCCTTCGGGATCGGTCTGGCACACGACTCGCTCAAGGCTATCGTAGAGGTAGTAGGTCGCGTAGCCGAGCGCGTCGGCCTGCACCGTCTTGTTGCCTGCGTCGTCGTAGTGGAAGTATGAGGCCTGCCCCAGAGGGTCGACCTCAGCGATCTGCCGGCCGGCATCGTCGTAGTGGAGGTACGTGACTCCACCCAGGGCGTCGATTTCGACCGTCTTGTGCGCCAGCAGATCGTAGCCGAAGTAGGTCGTGCTGCCGAGCGCATCGGTGATGCTGGTCTTGAGCCCGAAGAGATCGTACGTGTGGTACGTGGTGTTGCCTCTGGGATCCGTCTCGGCCACCACCTGGCCTTCTCGGTCGTACTCGAAGTACGCGGTCCGTCCAAGTGGATCGGTCTGCGCGATTCTCCGATTGAGGCGATCGAACTCGGAGGTAGTAGACTGCCCGGAGGGGTCCGTGACCACTGTCTCGTTGCCTGCGGAATCGTACGCGTGGTAAGTGAGGCCGCCATTGGCGTCACGCACACACTTGAGCTTGTAGTTGCGGTAGTAGTCGTAGTACGTCACGTAACCGCGAGAGTCCTCTGCACTGAGTTGGTTGCCCGTGAGGTCGTACGTGTAGTAGGCGGCGTAGCCCAAGGGGTCCTTCTCGGCTACCCGCTTGCGGATGCCGTTGTACTCGAAGTAGGTCGGGTTCCCAGCCTCGTCGAGTTCGACGGTCTTGTTGCTGTTGCCGTCATACCCCATCTGGCGGGTGTAGCCAAGCGCGTCCGTGCGCACCGTGGGCCGGCCTTGTCCGTCGTACTCGTAGTAAGTCGTGTGGCCGAGGGGATCCGTCTCCGCGGCCATGTCACCCGCGGCCGTGTAACGGTAGTACGTGGTTTCGCCCATCGAATTGGTCGCGCTGATCTTCTGTCCATAGGCATCGTACTGGTAGTCGACGGCACGGCCGAGTTTGTCCGTTTCTCGTAGGACTTGGTTGTCCTCGTCCCGGTCGAAGTACTGCACGTAGCCGAGGGGATCAATCGCGACGATGCGCTTGCCATCGTCGTTGACGTGGAAGTAGGTCACATTGCCGGACTTGTCTACGTCGACCACGAGGTTGCCGTCCTCGTCGTAGTCCATGTAGGCCACGTAGCCCATGGGATCCTCCGTGCTGATGCGGTTCCCGCGGTCGTTGTACGTGAAGTACGAGACATACCTGCGAGGGTCGATCTGGTGGACCAGCCGGTGGTTGTGGTACTCGTAGTACGTAAGGTTGCCTTCGCCATCCTCCTTGACTCGCGGCAGCGGGCCCGTATCGGGACGATCGAAGTACGTGGCGACCCCATTCGCGTCGATCTGGTTGAGGAAATCGCTGCCCCAGTTGTAGTAAGTGATGCCTCCCACAGGCGAGATCTGGTAGACGATCTCGTCGGATTCATTGTAGTCGTAGTAGGCCACGTAACCTTCGGGATCGATGGCCTTGACGACGCGGTGGCTCGCGTCGTACCCGAAGTCGTTCACGCAGCCCGTGGGGCCCACCACCTTCGTCATGTCGCCATTGGCGTCGTACTCGAAGTATGTAGCTCGGCCCGTGTAGTCATGGATCCGGTTGACCTTGTCGCTGCCGGCATCGCGCTCGAAGTACACGTACCGGCCGTCGGGATCCTTGAGGTTCTTCACCACGCCGTCCAGGTCGTAGTCGTAGTAGACCAAGTGCCCGTGGGTGTCCGTGTCGCACTTGAGCCGCGCGTCGAAATAGACCGGATCGTCATCGTTCTGCTGGTCGAAATACGCGATCAGCCTGTCGTTGACTGTGTTGAGCAGCAGCTTCGAGGTCTTGTCGTGGCCCCACCAGACCAGACGTTCATCCAGGGGATGGGTCCAGGTGAACACATCGCCCCTGTTCATGTCGTACGCGGATTTGTACTTGGCTTGCTTGCCATCGCCCTTGATCGGCACGGCGAATCTGGCGCCCACCCACCTCTCGGTCTCGTGGTGCTTGATGCGTCGGGCCACGGGGGAGATCCAGCGATGGCCCAGGAAGGGCGAATACTCCGTGCCTCCGACCAGGCCGAAGTCCACGCTGTTGTAGTGCATGGTCAACTGAAGCCCGTTCACGGGCCGGCCCTTGCACGGGAGGTTGTAGCCGAGCTTCAGCTTCAGGTTGCCCCAGATCAGATCCACTTCGGGAGTAGGGCAGGATTGACATGTGTTATCAGTAGACATGGTAGGGTCTCCTATAGGGAGATGGCTGCAAGCAATGAGGCCGATGGCTCGATGCTCACGGTTCAGGCTTCGCCGCGCAGGGGCGCACGGGATTGGCTTGGTAAGGGCTCAGACTTGGTATGGCTCGCTCACGCGCCGTCTCCCTGCCTGTGCTGTCGTTCGCGCACCTCGTGGCAGATCTCGTGCGCGTATACGCGCCACGGCCACTTGCGAAGAAGAATCATCTGGGCCTTGGGGCTCGTGGCTCCGCAGTAATGGCACTGCGCATGGGCCAGGAAGAGATCGACTAAGAGCCAGACGAGGGATGGCTTGTAGGGTTCGGGGGTCATGGCAGGGCCTGCAGCACTTGGGCCACGGTGATCGCTTCCATGCAGGCCGTCCAGGGCATGGTGTCGCCCTTCGGCTGGGCTTGTGCCGTCAGGGGTAGTTTGGCGCAGATGCACTTGCCCGTTGGCTGCCGCCAGCATGGCGAGCAGTCGATGTCGGGGGTGAGGATCGTCGCCTTGAGGCCGCGGGGGCCACAGAGCTTGGGGTCCGTGGGGCCGTAGAGCCCGATGGTGGGCGTGCCAGTGGCGCCGGCTAGGTGAAGGAGGCCGCTGTCGACCCCGATCACGGCCGCGGCTCGACTCATGATGTCCGCGACTTGCTCGAGGGAGGTGCGGCCTCGCATGTCGGTGACGCCTGCTGCGGCACGCCCGCGCAGCATGCCGAGCACGATGACGTGGTAGTGCTGGCCTACGAGGGCTTGGATCAGTTCGCTCCAGCGCTGGGCCGGCCAGCGCTTCCACGAGTAGCCGCTCGTCTCTGGCGCGACACATACCATCCGGCCACGCGGCTCGATGGGGACGTGTAGATCAGGCAGCGGCGTAGGTCCGGCATAGCCGAGCCCGCGGGCGAGACCGACAAGCCGGTCAGAGATGTGGCCTTTCGCAGCCGTGGGCACGTGGATCCGCACGCCGGGGAGGTCGGGGGTGCCACGCCAATGGCCGATGAGGTCGGTGTAGCAGCCAGGGGGCACGTCCCTGGCCTGGTCGAAGACTTGGCCGCACCACACCTGCCGTTTGAAGAGGGGCAGCACGCCTTTGACGCGCAGGCCCTGCACGAGCAGATCGGGCGGGCGGGCCTTGTCGCCATTGATTTCATTCGCCGCGACGATGGCTGGGATCGTCATGATCGCGTCGCCGAGTCCACCACGGACGAGGACGATGGGCTTCATGATCGCACCTCCTGTGGGCCCTGGTCGCCTGTCGCTTTCGCTACCTTGGCTTCGCCGACGTTGCTTGTGCTGGTGGGCCGCTTCGCTTCGTTACAGCGGCCTACCTCCCACAGGGTCACGTTCTGCCGCGAGTTCAGGACTCGGGCGCGCACGAGGCGCAGGCCGTGCTCGGCCGTCTTGCCGAGCCACCAGTCGAAGGGCTTCACGATTTCGTGGAGCCGCTCGACGCCTTCCGGCTTGACGGTCGATACCGGCTCTCGACCAAGGCCATAGGAGAAGATCACCCACCGGCTGGCGATGCGCACGATCTCGCGGAAGCCGCGGTCGAGGTCTTCCGGTTTGAGGTGCTCAATCGTGTCGAGGCAAGTGAGGAGGTCCGCGGCCCGCGGCTCAAAGCCTGTGTTGAGCATGTTCCCGCGCACGAACCAAGCGGGATCGAACTCGCGCTGGATGTCCGCCACGTCGAGGCCGATAGCCATGATGCCGCGCGCGCGCAGGCCGGCCACGAGCTTGCCGTTGCCACAGCCAATATCGAGCGCGTCCACGGGCTGGGGATCGAGTGTCTTGACCATCTCCAGCGCGGGCGGGACGCGCACGCAGGCCTCGCGGGTCTTCTCGTCCACTTGGTAGAGCCGCGTGTACGTATCGGCGTAGTAGTCGGTGTTGTCGTTCATGGCGTCCGCGTCCTCTGTCAGTCAACTCGGAAGAGCGCCGCATTCTTCAGATGGCTCTCGTACTTGGCGCGCCGGAGCTTCAGGCCCTGCTGCCGCAACATGGTTAGCCAAGCCCTCCAGTCCTTCACCGTCAGATGGAGCTTGTCCACGTCCTTGGGCATGTCCCAATCGGTGCGGCTGGGACCGCACCCCACGCCGATGAGTACCCACTTTCTGCTGACGCGCTTCATCTCCGCGACGGCCGCGGCTACGTGGTCGGGATGGAGGTGCTCCAGCATGTCGAGGGATGTCACCACGTCGAACTTGTCGTCGGGCCAGGGGATCTTGCGACAGTCAGCGACGTGATACCATTTCGGTTGGCCGTGGCTACGCTCGATAGCCGCGGCGTCGAGCCCGTCCGCGAAGGCCTTCTTCTCCCTTGCCCACTCGACGAGCTGGCCTTCGCCGCAACCAACGTCGAGCAGCGTGTGCACCTTCTCGTGGCGCATGATCTCTTCGAGCATCGCGTGCGCGAGTTCGAGTTGCATGCTCCCTCGGTGGTAGACCGGGTTGCGATCATAGACGTGGTCGTAGATGCGGCCATAGTCGAGCCCTGCCGCGGCCTCGGTGTCCACAGGCGCTTCTGCGCTCTGCCAATACTCCTTAAGCATGAAGTGGAGATGCTTCACGGCCTCCGACACGTGGAACTGCCGCTCGATCCACCAGCGGATCCACCTGTTGCGGGCGCCGGGGTCTAGCTCAGGCTTGACTGCGAGGGCCTCCCAGTCGTCAGGCTCGTAGAACACCCTCAGCCCTTGGAACCACGAACGGCCCGTGCAAGTGACCGGGAGCCCGTGCACGACCATCTCGTTCGTGACGCTTGAGCAGATGGTGACGTGCCACGCGGCGTGGAGTTGGATGAGCGTGTTGAGCCAGGGCTTGTCCTTCAAATCTTTGTGGCCGACCACCGTTGCGTCCCTAGGGAACTTGATGTCGGTTTTCTGCACGGGCGAGCCCTTGAAGAGCACACGCTTGCCGGCAAGCATGAGCGCGTCGTTCACGCGCTGGAGCCATTCGTTGACGTGGGCCGGCTTGAAGCGGCAGAGGCTGTGCGAGAACTGCGGCCAGACAGCCACGTAGCCGGGCTCAGCGACGGGGTCGCGCAGCTTGCACTCCTCCCACTCGACTTGCTTGCGGTGCCAATAGTCTCGGATCTGCACGTGCACGCCGGTCCAATCGATAGAGTTCGGGGAAAGGCCCTCCCATCGGTTGCGGATGCACGATGTGCCGTCACGCTCGTAGCGGTCGAACATGAGCGCGTTGTAGTGGTCGAAGTAGCCAAGGTCGACGCTGAGTGGCGCGATGTCGCGGTCGTAGAGCCAGTTGACCGCGGCCTGCCAGGGCCGCGTGGCAAACAGACAGCCGTGCTCCTCCCAGCGCAGGACCGCGTCCGGCTTCTGCTCCTTGCTCGCGACGATCTCCGGCAGACCGTAAAGCTTCCGCTTGCCGATCTCGTTGAGCCAGTATTCCTCGACGGCCCAGCCGCCGCTCACAAGGGCGGGGATGAGCGCGTCGGTGAAGCTCTTGCGGTAGCCCTGGCGCCGGATGATGATGAGGCGCCTTGGCGGACCTTCCTTGGCGATGTTGGGCACGTAGAAGCCGCGGGGCAGGGGCCCCGAGTCTCCCCCCTTGGGGGGGGCGACAAGGGGCTTGTCGAGCTTCATGTCCTTGCGGAACTGCTTGTTGTCCCCGAGCGCCTCGCGGATGTATTGGGCCTCGCGGACGAACGCCCTCAGGCCGTGGCAATACATCGCCGGTGTGGGGCCATCGAGCCGTCCGCTCGTGGTCTGTCTGATCCAAGCGCACGCGCCGCTGCACGCCTGCCGCGCCGGGCAGTCGGCATCCTCGCACGCGCGTGCGGGCTTCGCGGCCTGCTGCCATGCGTCGAGCTTCAGGCCATCCCACACATTGCCCATGTCGACCGGCGGCCCGTCGCTTGTCCACCGATGGCAGGGAGCGAACGCACCGTTGGCGTCGATGGCGATATAGGAGGAGCCCGCGCCGCAGGAGATGCAGGAGTCTGGCTCGCGTCCGCCCTGCTGTAAACCCCGATGGGCGTAGGCGGGCAGGAGCCGCTCGCCGTCTCGGTACGCGGCGATGGCCATGTCCGACACCTCGCGCAGTTGCGCGTCGAACGCGGCCATGTCGTCTGCCGACCAGTCCAGCTCCGGGGCCATGTGCACGCTCGGTCGGCCGCATCCGAGGCCGCGGAGGTACGCGACCGACTCGGCGAGCTGGCGCACGTTGCCGGGGTAGATGGTCGAGCGCACATCAGACCATCCGCGCTCGACCATGAGGCGGAAGTTGCGCTCGACGACCTCGGCTGGCAGGCCGCGGAGCTTGCCGTCTGTGGGCGGCCCCTCGGTCGAGAGCCGCATGGTGTTGCCCATGGCCTTCCATTGGTCCGCCAGCTCGCGGGTGAGGATGCCTCCGTTCGTGGGCATGCCGATGTGCGAGAGCCGCTGGCCGAGGCGGACCTTGAGCCGTGCGGACCAGTCGATCAGGCGCGGCCAGAGCAGGGTCGGCTCGCCGGCGCCGAGCCAGTAGACCTTCAGCTTGCCCCCCTTATGGCCGCCCCCGGCAGGAGGGCGGCTTTCTTGATCGAGCCAATCGAGCACGCCTGCGAACACCTCCTCGGTCATGTCCCCCATCGGAGGCGCGCCGCCGCCCCGCGCGAAGCAGAACTCACAGCTCGCGTTACACCGGCTCGTTAGGGCGAGATCTATGTTGCCGATCATGGCGGTGCTCACACATCGAAGTCGTATTCGCCACAAGGGCCATCGCACGGATCGCACGACGGGTCGCAGGCGCCGCAGGGCGGGGGATCAGAGAGATCGCACACTTCGCACGGTTCGCATGTGTCGCATGTGTCGCATGGCTCGCAGGGATCGCACCCCTCGCACGTGACACACGGATCGCACGGCGGCTCGCACGGGTCGCAGACCACGTCGCACGCTCCACACGAGGGCGTCAGGGTCGGACTTGGCGTCGGACTTGGCGTTGGCGTTGGCGTTGGCGTTGGCGTTGGCGTCGGTGTCGGTGTCGGTGTCGGTGTCGGTGTCGGTGTCGGTGTCGGTGTCGGTGTCGGTGTCGGTGTCGGTGTCGGACTTGGCGTCGGTGTCGGCGTCGGACTCGGCGTCGGTGTCGGACTCGGCGTCGGTGTCGGCGTCGGACTCGGCGTCGGACTTGGCGTCGGACTTGGCGTGGGCGTCGGGGTGGGCGTCGGGGTGGGCGTCGGGGTGGGCGTCGGGGTGGGCGTCGGGGTGGGCGCAGGTTCCGATCGCGGCTGCTCGTCCTTGGCCTCCTCCTGTGGGAGGCCGAGTTCGAGGGGCGCCACCTGGAGATACGAGTCGCATACAGTGGGACAGTGGCAGGGCCTGGCCATGTTGATGTCTCCCAGATTGTGTCCGCTTGGCGAGACGATGGTACTGGGTGCTGTCTGGCGCAAGGACGGGCACGAGGTCAGCGGTGCGCCGTTGGGCTCGGCAGCCAGTATCGGCGGCATTGCATGCGGCATGCCAAGAGGGCCTACGGCGAGAGCTTGTGGACGCGTACGAGTCGACGGTGCACCATCCATCATAGCGCGGGGCAACCTCGTCTACTGCGGCAGCCGCGGCAACCAGAGGCGACGAGTGGTGCGAGGGGGTGCCGGCTCAGCGCGCGTTCGCTCGGTTATCGCCTGCGGAATCCGCGATCCGGGGATGCGGTCTTCCGCATGGGGGTGCGGGTCCGTGCGCGTCGGGAGTGCTTGCTGTCAGGTTGGCTGGCGCCGCAATCCACTTGGCCAGCGTGCTGCGATCGATCTCGAGCAGTGCGGCGGCCTGAGACATGTTGCCTTCCGCCTGTGCTACCGCTCGGTGCATGTTCAACTCAGACTCGGCAAGAATGGCGTCACGGCTTTCACCCACCATGCGTTCGAGGAACGCGTCGACATCGAGGGATCTGACAGCCCTTCGGACAGTCGTGGGGTGGACCCCAAACCATCTGGCCACAACGTCCCAGCGCCACCGCGCGAGCACCAACGCCTTGACGAAGCACTCGGCGCGCAGTTGCCAATGCGGGACAACGCCCGTGTCGTGTCGATGCCGCAGTACGCCAGCCACAGTTGCGGCATCGATGCGAGGGCTCGGATGCACGAAGATCAACTGCTCGATGACGCCTCTCAGCTCGCGCACATTGCCTGGCCATGAATAGCTTTTGAGAAGCCACATCGCCTCGTTCGTGATGGTCGGCGTCGTCGTCTCCCTTGCTTGAGCCGCACGCGCCGCGAAGTGCTTTGCGAGCAGAGGGACATCTTCCTTCCTTTCCATGAGGGGAGGAATGAGCAGAGCGAGGCCCTGCAGACGATAGAAGAGGTCCTCTCGTAGACACCCGGTCTTGATGGCCTCCTCACAATCCCGGTTCGTCGCTGCTACAACCTTCACGTCAACTGCGACGTTCTCCGTCCCTCCGATACGTCGCACAGACTTCTGCTCGAGCACGCGCAGCAGCGCAGCCTGCATCTGGGCGGCCATCTCAGCGATCTCGTCCAGGAACAACGTCCCCTTGTCGGCCATCTCAAAGCACCCTCGACGCGTCCCTCGTGCGTCGGTGAAAGCTCCAGCTTCATGGCCGAACAGGGTGTCCTCGAGCATGGACGGGCTGAGTTGCGCGCAGTTCACGTCAACAAACGGCCCTGAACGGCCGCTGTGGTCGTGGATGTGACGAGCGAACAGTTCCTTGCCACAGCCCGTGGGGCCACAGATCAGAACGGTCAAGTCACTACGCGCCATGCTCGTCGCGCTGTCGACCAGATCCTCCATTCTGGGGTCTTGGGTGATGATAGTGTGCTTGCTGTGGATCATGCTACTGCTCAGGTGACTATGCAATATGCCTATTGCTAACCCGTCTGGCGTCAATCATCGACGTCGCACCTGCGCACGCCGTGGGAAGGCAAGGATCGAGGCTTCCGATGTCGAGGACGCGGGTGAGCTTCGCACCGTTGATGGATTTTGGCGATGAACTCGGTAGTGCTTTGACGGGGGACATGTGTACGGTTCGCTCCTCGTCCTTGCTTCTGTTCTTTTTGCTCACAGACGCGGGGGCCGCGCTCGGAGGTGACCTGTCACATCATCACGGACCAATCTGTGCGCCCGGGGATCGCGTCGAACGCCGACTTCAATGGTGGGGCGTCTGCGTTCGGGTTCGAACCGCGTGGCCGCACGCGCGGCCGCCATCCTTGAACGCGCACGTTGTAGCTCCCCTCGTGGTAGTCGGTGCCCGCGCTGCTGGCAACGTCCGTGAAGCCAGCCCGTGTGAACGCATCGGCCATGCTCTCAACAGACCAACCCCACTGGTGCACGTCTCCGGGAAACCGGGCTCTCCCGTAGAGCGTGTAGAGCAGTTCATCGTCCGCTACCCCACCGGCGCCGTACTGCTCAATGAGGCGCAGCAGATCCGGGAACTCCACGGCAAGTGACCCGCCTGGCCTGAGACATCGACGCCACTCCTTGAGCACAGGCACGAGCATGTCGAATGCCGCCTCACCGTGTGCCGGCATGTGCTCCACACCGTGGTAGCACTCGATGCGCTCGAAGGCCGCATCCTGGAACGGCAGCGCGGCCGCGTCGGCTACGACGTGGGTGATGCGCGTCGGCCGGAAGTCGACGTTGACTCCACCGTAGTCCTTGTTGCCGCAGCATAGATTGAGGCAGAGCATGTCCATAACAGCATCAGTCAGAGATCAGGGGCAAAGTGCGTCAAGGCGCCACTGCATGCAGGTCAGGGTTCTGGCAGACGCTGAAGTTGCACCACGTGTAATTGTGCGCCAGCAGGTCCTGGCGTATGGCCACGGCCATGTCGCTGTGCCAGCATTCTCGGAACGACGACTCCAGCAGATTGCCGATGGACTTTGGCAGACCGCAACAGATGGTCAGAGTACCGTTACGCTGGATGTACACTCGTTCCCAGGGATTCGTGCAGTGAACGTCTCGGCGTGTGGGAGTGCATGCGCCCGCCGCCTGGCCCACGAATCCCATTCTGAATCCGTGCAGTTTCAGGCCCAGAGCCGCGGTTCGGGGCTGAAGTTGCTGGAGCGCGTCCAGGACGCGCCGGTGTTCGTCCGTGTCCGGCTCGATGCGCTGTTCGTTGTAGAACTCCTCGTCCCGTCCTGGCCGCAGTGGGGAGAACTGAAGTATGCTGGCGCCGACGTCCAGTGCGAAGTCGACCATGCGCTCCATCTCGGCCAGATTGCCGTTCATGAGGACGGCGGTCAGGCTGATGGTGGGATGGCCGGTGCCGTTCTGGGCTTTGGCCGCGGCCAGACAACGGAGGCTGTCCTGGATCTTGGCCGAGCTTGTGCCGCGCAGGTATCGATGGAAGCCTTCGTCCAGGGAGTCGAGGCTGACCGTAAGGGAAAGGAAACGATCCAGCACGAATGGGATGTGCTGGTGCAGCAGCGTGCCGTTGGACACGGCCGAGATCCACACCTTGGGTTCGCCCAAGTTGGGCAGGTTGTAGAGGACATCCCGAAGCCTCGGCCGCACCTTCAGCAGGTGGAAGATCTCCCCATTGCCGCAGAGGAGTCGGGCCTCGGCCTGGCGCATGTCGAGTGCCTCTTGGATACCCTCCAAGAGCCGGGCTTCCACCTCCTCGGAGATGACGGTCTGCTTCTCGCGGCAGAACCGGCAGTGGAGGTTGCACTCATCGTACTGGCCCACGACGATACATGGTGGGCCGGCCTCCGGCTTGAGATCAGTCGGCAGGGTACACATGGCTCACCACCTCCATCATGGCCTTGACGAAGTGTTTTTCCGTACGGTTCTGCACCACGTACTGCCAACCGCACCACGCGGCTTCGGCGCGAGCGTCTTGGCTCTCGATCAGTGCCCTGAGCCGTTTCTCCCAGTTGGGACTGTCGGCCGACAGCCGGACGACGGGCACTCCCAGGGCCCAACTCATCACGGTCTTGTTGTCGCTCTTGTAGAGGAAGCATCCCCCTGTGAGCGTGGGATCGAGGACGATGTCGCTTGCGCGGATGGCGTCTTGGACCGTTGCCAGCTCCCAAGGCACGTGCTCCACCGGGAAGGGGAAGTTCGTGTTTGTGGTTTCGCAGATGACGCGCACCTTGGCGTCGTACTCCCGGCAAAGCCTGTCCAGCAAAGGGGCGATGGCAAAGAGACTGGCCGCATTGCCCGCGTACCCGTGCCAGCAGAACCGTCCCTGCCAGGAGTAGTCGTTCTTGCGCTGCCGATGGGCCAAGACAGAGATGCAGTCCGGCACGACGGCTACGTTGGCAGCCCCCAGGCCGCGAAGCCCGGCCGCGATGGTGTCCGTGGCGCAGGTGCAGGCATGGGCCAGTTGGCACCACCGCTCCAGCATCAGGTCCTCTTCCCGATCGTCCTCGATGATGCCCTTGCCCGTGGTCCAGTCCAGGATGACGGTCTTGCTCTCGCGCCGGAGTTTCTCTGCCCAGCCGAGGAGTTCGGGCACCACAGGCCTGACGAACACGAACACGTCCATCTCAGGCCAAGTGCTGCGCAATTCGCCCAGATCCTTCACGATCGTGGCATTGGGGTGGTAGCGGTCCATATCGCCAGCGCGGTAACGCAGCGTCGGCAGTGCGGCCTCGTATTGCCCGGTGGACCCAAATGCCACGAACGCGACTCGCGGCAGTTCGATGCCGTGGTTGGCCAAGACGTGCTCCAGGATGGGCCGGCGTCTGGCCATGCGGTGCGAGCCCGACACCGAGGCGTGGTTGGGCCATGCCAGGGTGAGCATCCATGTCGCGTCTGCTCGCGTCCCTGAGCCCTGGGTGTGCAGGCGCAAATTCAGGTCCCGGTCTTGGTACATGGGGAGGCCTTCGTCGTACCCCTCGACTGCCTCGATTGCCTGTCTTCTCGCGGCGAGCCAGGTACCGGAGACCAGGAACCGCCAGGCCTCGTCGTAGGAGTACTCGCTGCACTTGCGCCAGAGCACGTCTGAGTCGGGGTCGTAGTGCACGAACGTGGTAAAGGGCACACGGACTTGGTCGTAGCGGTCCCGGACTCGGAGGAACTCCTCCTGTAGCGCCGGCCACTGCGGAAGGCACTGTTCCGCATGACCACTGGCGACCCAGCCGGCGTACGCGTAGGACGCGTCGGGATTGGCCTCGAGTGCAGAGACGAGCGCGTCCACGTAGTTCGGAGGCATCATGTCGTCCGCGTCGAAGGGCACGATGATGTCGCCTGCGCTCTCGCGAATACCCACGTTACGCGCCGCCGGTGCGCCAGCGTGGTCGATGGCGATGAAGCGGACCGCATCCCCGCCGCGTTCGGCCACAACCGACTCCGTCAGGTCTTCCTTGCCGTCCTCGACGACGATGACCTCAACGTTCGGATACGTCTGCGCAGCCACCGCGTCGAGACAGTGGCCGATCCAGCGCTCCGCGCGATACACTGGGATGACGATGCTGACCAGAGGCTCCGAGTCCGCAAGCGGCTCCGCGCGGTCCGCCACGATCAGTCCCCACCCGCGCGTGCGTTGGAGTTCCTCCTCCTCTTCTGTGACTCGACGCCAGCCGGCCATTTCGAGTTGCCGCGTCCAGTAGGCGTGGCTGCGCGCATAGCAGTCGTGCTCGGGGCTGGTCCGGACGCATGCGAACAGGCGTTTCCCTGAGCGGCGCATGTTGCGCAAGGCCGTCTGGATCAATCCGTGGGGGATGCAGTCGAGCACGTGCCACGCGGTGACCGCGTCGAAGGACCTCGTGGATGCCCGCATGTTGGGGTCACAGACATCGCCCAAGCGGCAGTGGTCGGGCGCCAGGCTGAGTTCGATCGCCGTCGGACTGTAGTCGATCCCCTCGGCGCGCACGCCGGCTCCGCGAAGCTGCTGGACGAAGCTCCCTCGGCCGCAGCCGATGTCCAGCACGCGCCGGGCCTTCTGAGCCACGTACGAAGCCAGCGCGTTCTCATGGCCTGGGTTGGGGTGGTGAGCCGCCCAGTACTCGTCGTTGAAGGTGTCTGGTGTGATCAGCATGTTGGGCCTCCTTGCGGTATGAACCACCCAATGCCGTAGCCGCTGTCCACGCAAATGTCATGACAGGCCACACCCGGGGTCTGGGGCTTGAGCTGGCGCCAGAAATGGGGTACCTGGCAGATGGGGTCGTGATGGGCCACGTCGTGGAACGCCATGATCGCGCCCGGCCGAAGCTGGGCACGCCACAGTTCATGGTCACGCGCCACGTTCTTCATGCGATGGTCGCCATCGACGAAGACACAGTCTGGGCCTTCAGGCCAGATCGCGCGCACCGCGTCGATGGCATCCGGCTCGGCCGAGCTGATGCAGAGGGCCCTGACCCGGTCGGTCACACCGTACTCTCCGGCCAGACGCTGGACCGCGTCCCGGCAGTCGGCAAGGTCGAGCGTGCAGACATTCAGGCCCGCGAGCGCGAATAGCACCGCGCCTCCGCCCTGCCGAGTGCCGATCTCCACGAGGTTGGAGACACGATGGCGCTTGAGTGCTTGCACGAACGCGTCGAACTCCCCGGAGTTCTGCACCGCGAGGCCGGCCTCGCCCCTGTCGCAGAAGTCTCGTAGGGCCTGTTGGTACTGGGTCATGACGACTCCTTCCTGCCGACGTACACAACGCCGTTCAACCATTCTTCTGATGCGTCTCTGGGCCTGTAGAAGTCACACCGCACACAGGTGAGTTCGGAGAACAACTCGCATGCACCCTCCGGGGTGAAGCGCCAGTAGTCGGGCTCTCGGAAGCTCTGATCCCATGAGCCGTTGGCGTGGCTGACATATGCTTCGTGGTGGACAGGCCACGCGAACGGCAGCTCAACCCAGACTTGCCCTCCGGGCGAGAGCAGACGCGCCATCTCACGGGCCGCATCCCAAGGCCGGCTGACGTGCTCCATCACCGCGTTGCAGACGATGAGGTCAAACAATTCGTTCGGGAGGCTGGTGCGGCAAATGGCTTCTCGCAGGTCCACGAGAGGATGCTCGTCGAACAGGTCGAGGATGGTCGCGTTGCTGCGGAGCTTGCGCTGCTGGATCAGGCTAACTTGGAGTAGCTTGCCTGGTTGGGCCAGAAACTCCTCCAACAACCGATCGTGTTCCTCAACGGTGATCATGCTTCAGCACCTCGTTGACCTTCTCGATCACCAGGTCCACGGAGATGGACTCCAGGCACTCCACCACAGACTTGCGGCACTTCACGGAACGCGCTGGCGCCGGCGCGGCTTGGAGGCAGCCGGCACATTCCAGGTCGGCGTTCCACACAGGGTGCAGCATGGGGTTCTCCATGACGTCGGGACGGCAGCAGCCGAAGACCACGACGCACTCGGTCCCGACGGCCGCGGCCAGGTGGTGCAACACGCTGTCCACGCCGACGAGCAGGCGGCATCTTGCCAAGCATGCCGCGACCACGTCCCACGGTCGGCCTCTCAGATCGCGGCCCAGGCCGAGTTCGGCGTCGCCAGGGCCTCCCAGCTGGACGATGGCGTGGGTCGAGGCCAGGGCTTCGGCCACGACCTGGAAGCGGCCAATAGGCCATACGCGCTCACGCCAGCACGCCTGCACGTGGAATGCGATCGTTTCGTCCAGCCTTGGCACCAACTCGCGAGCCTGGCGCTGCCCCTCCGGGGAATGCCACCACCGGGGATACCGGAACGGCGCGCCCGCGGCCTCGCAGAACGCCTTCACACGATGGACGTCCGGTTGGCGCTCATAGCAGTCGTCCAGGTCGATGACGAGTGGTTGGCTCATGTGGGGTGCGCTCCAGTCTTCGTGCGATCGGCTTGGGGATTCCGTATGTGGCCTCACGACCTGAACCCTCGGATCTCATCGACGTGAGGGCAGCCGGCCATGAGGTCCGCGCAGGCCGTCTCGAGGACGATCTTGGACCAAGGGAAGCGTTCGCGAATCCCGGCGAGGGCCGGCTCCAGATCCACCAGGTCGCCGTGCGCGGCCCGGCGTCTGACGATCACCGTGTGCTGCGGGAACACGCGGTCCCTCAGGTAGTCCGCGTAGCGCTCCCTCAGGATGGCTTTGTTGTGGTTCTCCGCGTCGCGGCAGATCCGGTCGAGATCGCGGGAACTCTTGCGGGTGCTCCCGCCCAGGTGCTTGACGTCGCACTCCGGCACTTCGGTGATCTCGTACCCAAGGGCGCGCAGGCGAAGAGAGAGTTCCGTGTCCTCGCAGTAGAAGAGGCGCATCCGCTCGTCAAACAGGCCGTAGCGCTCCACGACCTCACGCGGCAGGCACAGGCACGAGCCTTCGATGTACTCGATGGGGCCCTCGCCCGCGACTCCGTTCGCCTGGGCGCTGATGCGGCGACAGACTTGGAGGGGGCCGGCTGCGGCAAGTCGCGGGGTGGCTTCGAACGCGCCTATGAGAGCCGCATCCCATCCGGGGCCGAACACCAAGTCGTCGTTCGCTATGACGATGTATCGGCCCGCGGCGTGTCGGACCATGCGGTTGTTGGGCAGAATGAAGCCTTCGTTGGTGTCCGAGCGATGAGTTCTGATGGGGCCCCGCAGGGCGCTTCCCGGATGGGGTCGGGCGGCCATGGAGTCCAGCCACAGCAGCGTCTGTGGCGGCGAAGCATTGGCCCAGATCTGCAGTTGGAAGCTGTTGTGTGTGTGCTCCAGCAGCGACGTCACGGTCTGCTGCAGTTCTTCGGTGCGGTTCGCAGTCACGATCTGCACGGCCAGGACCGTTCTCTGGAGTGGGAGCGCGATGCCGACGGGCATTGCGTGGCCGCGGCATGTGGCAATCGACGTCGCGGGGGCCGTGTTCGGCAGTGCCGCAGGGCGGCCCGCGCCTGCAGGGAGCCGACGGGGTTCCTGCCGGCGCATGCTCGCGCGGTGGCGTTTGGCCCGAACTGGAGTAGTGCGGTCGGGCTTTCCTGTGCGTTCGACATTCGGCCCCGAGCGCCGGCGAAGTGCACTGGCCAACAGGTCAGTTACTACGTCGGCAGCCTGCTGCGCGCGGGCGCCCATGAGCGCGGACCGCCAGTATCGCCCGTAGTTGGACTCAATCTCCCTGACAGCATCCTCCAGTGCCTCCATGCCTCCGCGCCATTCAGGCAAGTACACGCCGGCGTTCACGGGACTCAGCATCGCCTGGGGAGGTGTGAGGAGCGTAGGCACGCCATGTAGAGCGGAGTCATGACACCCAGACGTGAAAGCTTCGGTGTGGGCCAAGGGCTCTAGACGGACCAGGGTGCGATCCCACGCCGTGGCCATGTCGGCAGGAGTCGCAATGTGCTCAACGTTGCTTGCCGGCGGCACGTGGCTTGGCCCCACACAGAGCAACGTGCGCTCCGGCACGTGTTCTGCCAGGGCGGCGAAGACATGCGCACCGCGGTCAGCCGTGGGCCGGAGGACAGTGAGGTAGGGCCGGGCATCTGGTGACGGGGCCGCGACATCGTCCGGCTCCATGTCCAGGAGGATCCCCCGGCGCCTGTAGCTGCGCCACACGCGTCGTCGCACGTCATTTGTGCAGCACAGCACGTACGTGGCGTCTCGGACGGCGGCTCCATCCATGTCGGCGCCCTCGCTGTCCGCGATCAGCAGCGAGACGGCGTTGCCCGCGCGGGCTGCGGCAATGGCCTCCCTCGCGGCCGGCCCATGAGTCAGAACCGCTCCCTGTCGACCTACGCTCCCGACCAGCTCGTTCTGGGGCCCTTCGCTGTCACGGTCTTCGGGGAGGCCGACCTCGTGAACGCGGCAGTTTCTCTTCCCCAGCGCAGCGATGAGGGCATGGACCGCACTGTCATCGTCGATCCGGCCCGGCTCGCTCGTGCAGTGGACCCAGGCGAGGTCCATGATCTCTTGCTGAGGCGGCGGACGGCGTGTGATCGTGGAAGACGTTCGTTCCATGACGACGAGGCCTTGGGGTGAAGGGATGTCGGGCACGTGCGGACGGACGAAGGGCGGTGCGATGGCCCGGCCCATGCCGGACCGTACCAGTCAAGACTGGTAGTGAGCAACTGGCGTTCGCCGGTCTGGCCAGTCGGGGTTGGCGCTGCGCGGGGAGGCGGCTGCGGGTCAGCCGGACTCGGAACCTGTGGCAGCGCGTGGAGCCACGGCCGCGGCGTGCTGACCGTTGAGGCCCTTCCGGGCCGCGTCCAGCGCGAGCTTGCAGTTGCGCCGAATCTCGGAGTGCTGCTTCGTGCAGTCATCAACGCGTGTGGCGAAACGGCGCCGGATGGGCAGCCAATCGAGCAGTCGCCGGCCGACGCGCTTTTCCTGTACGGTATCCATGATCATTCCTCTTTGGACGGCGGCTGGCGGTCGCTGGCCTGTCCGTTGCTGTGGCGGCAGTGCTCCCGGAGCAGTGACGTCATCTCGGCGGTGGAGCGGCTCAATTCCGCCAGCGTCATCATCGTGTCGTGCGTCAGCTTCTCCAGCATATGCAGGACCTCGCGTCTCTCCAGGTACCAGAGGTACACGACCGCGAGCGCGGGCACGGTGGCCGTGGCCAGTCGGAATACGGTTTCATTCATGGCGCTGTTTCTTCCTTGAGTCTCCGGGATATTGTGTTGGCTGAGACGCCAAGCCTTCCAGCGGCCATGGCTCGATTCCGGCCGCACTGCTCGTACACGCGGCGGAGGTGTCCCACTTCAATCTCCGCGAGGGCGAGCATGTCAGCAGGCGCTGGCTGACGAGCCACGAACTTCTGCACCCAACGGCTTATCGTACTGCGGCCAATGCCGAGCGCCTTCGCCGCTCGGGTTTGGTCCCAGTGATGCGTTTGGAGCACATGCTCGATATACTCGTCCTTGACCTGCTCCAGCGACTTGATCTGTGGCCTTTCGGCCGCGACCTCAGGCAGCATGTCACGAAGCCTGAGAGTATTGTCTGGGGCGAACGCCAGCCCGCGCTGCACCGCGTTCTCCAGTTCCCGTACGTTTCCAGGCCACGGGTATGCCTGCAACGCGGCAATGTCCTCGGGCGCAATGGTCCAGCCTGACGTGTTCGTCTCTTTGGAGTAGTACCCAACGAAGTGCTCCACGAGGTCTGGCACGTCCTCGGCCCGCTCGCACAGAGGCGGCACGCGAATGCAGATGACGTTGAGTCGGTGATACAAGTCCTCCCGGAACTTACCGTCGACCACCCGTCGCGAGAGATCGACCTTGGTGGCCGCAACGATGCGAACGTCCGCATGCAGTTTCTCGATGCCTCCGACGTGTCTGAATTCCTGATGTTGAATGAAGTCCAGCAGGCCCTTTTGGATGTCTAGTGGCATTGAGTCGATCTCGTCGAGGAAGACGACTCCGCCATCCGCGAGTTCGACCAGGCCCTTCTTGGTCTTGTCCGCGCTGGAGAAGGCGCCCTTCACGTGTCCGAACAGTTCGGACAGGAGAAGGGTCTCGGAGAGCGTGGCGCAGTCGATGCGCCAAAACGGGCCTTCGCTTCTCCGACTGGCTCTGTGGATGTAGGCCGCCAGCAAGCTCTTCCCCGCCCCGTTTGGGCCGATGAGCAGCACCGAGAAGCCCACGGACGCGGCCTTGTCCAGCCGCTCCTTGAGCCTTTGCATGGCCCTGCTCTTGCCGAATAGGATGCGAGGGGTGGAACTCATGCCTGCCAATGTGGAGACGCCAGCGACTGAGTCACGGGATGGCCCAGCATCGAGCCGTCCGAACTGGAAGGGCTTCGCGGGCGCTCGGCCCACAATCTGACGGCGTGGGTGCCTGATGGCTTCCGCTGCCACTGATTAGCAACCATGATGCCAGGCTGCCTTCGTTCAGAATGACTCATCTCAACTATCAGGATGTCAGTGAGTTGTGCCGCGGCCACGTCTTATGTGCACTAGATCGATTCGATGCGGACTCCCTATCCAGGTCGACATTGGCCCGTAATTCGGACGTTCTGTTCCATCTGGTACCATCTTGGACTTCCGGGATGACGCGTTGTGAACCAGAATGATCGGATCGACCCATCATTGGCGTCGTTTTGATCCATTCTGGCTCATCATGCGTGGGATCCACGCCGGCCCTTCCCCGCGATCTGCCCCTCAAGCGTGCACACCACATCGCCCTCGGCAGTGATCTCGCACGTCAGTGGCCGAGGGAGCGACATCTGCCGCGGCCGTTCGAGGTGATCGGCAGTCTCGTTCCCTGAAGAACTCGGGTCCATCATCTGCTCGGTGGCGGCGGCACACGATCCGCCGTTCTGTTCTGCGCTGGCATCGCGCGCGAAGCTGCCGGAATGGTAATGGGGAGATCGGGCGAGTTCGGTCTCAGGCAATGCTCGAGGCTCAGAACGCGCCTACCCTGTGCACAGACGTAGTGGTTGCTGCTCATGCGTGGCCACACCGCAGGCGAACGCCATCTCCCGTTCCCGCGCGTACGTCTGCCAGCAGAGGCTACGCGGCCAGATGACGCGGGAGTGAGGGCCCGAAGGCCTGGGCCATGCAGAGGATCGCGCGCGATCAGAACTAGCACGAACTGCCGGCATCTGTCGCCCTTCGGCCGTTCCGCATCGATCGGACTTGAGTCTGGCCCTACACGGGATGCATGCACGGAATGCGTCATCCTGGCTGGGCGCAGCAAGCCGTCGAGCAGCACTTTGATGCAGTTTGGGTCAGATCGACGAGGCCAATACACAACGGCGGGGCACGATGGCCCAAGTTGGCCTTTGCGCGGGACGTCGACGGTTCGGCCAAGGGAGGCAGAGCGGCCGTGAGCCGTCGCTTCGAAACAGATGAACCGCTGTAGGGCCGCTACTGCCAAGGGCGTACGGCTCGCACCCACCGTGGCCACTCCCACTTGGCACGACGCATGCTATATGGCCACTGAGCAACGCGCCCCGCGGTGGGCGCCCGCATACTCATCTGTCCATCTGATGCTTGAGGAGTCCACCATGCCTTCCCAACCCGGCTTTGCTGTCATGCCCGCCACTCCGATTCGCGCCCGAGCGCAGATTGGCCGCGGGGCCGCGCCCTTCTTGCCACTCAACTCCGGCCCCCGGCCCAGCCTCGGTGTGTCTCCACACACGCAGACGGGCCCAGCCGCCCAGCTCTACACCACCGGCGCCGGGGGCGCCGGCAGCCGCCAGCAATACACAACCCAAGACCGCGGCGAGCCACAGGAGGAGTCCAGCAACACCGGAGAGTGTGAATGCGAGAACTGGCTCGCATGGATCGTGAACGCCGGCGCATGCTGCCCAGACGAGGACCAGGAAGAGGAGGGGGGCTGCAACAGCGAGTGTGTGTGGTCATGTCAGGAATCCTGCGAGGATTGGTGCGAAGTCACCGCATGCCAGATGTCATGCGAATCTGATTCCTGTCAGCACCACACAACCGTGTGGACCTGACAGCCACCCCGCATCACACGTCCTTTGTCACCTTTGTGCGATTCCCCCCGCGATCCCAGATAGCCCTACAAGGAACCATCCCCATGAGCCGCTCATCCAACTGCAATTCGTGCCCCACCTCGCAAGTCGCGCTCACCACCGGCGCGCTTCAGCTCAAGCTCGGCAGCCGCCTTCCGGCCAAGGGCCGCGGCACCATCGGCTTGCAGCTCCAGTTCCACTACAACAGCCGCGAGTCCGGCCTCGTCGGCACCCAGCGTTCGCCCCTGCTCGGCCACCTTTGGTCCAGCACGATCACTCCTCGTATCGACAACCACTACGACGAGGAGTTGAACGAGGATCTGCCCGTCGTGGTCCGTGCTACGGGCCCGGCGCACAAGTACTCCTACGATCCCATGCTGGAGACCTTCGAGCCGCCCGCCAACTGCTACGATCAACTCGCGTGGGACGATGAAGACCCTGACGTGCTCGTGCTCACCTCCAACGGAGTCTTTGAGCGCGAGTTCCGCAACGACCCCGGGCTCGGCGAGACCTTCGGCGCGTGCATCGAGCGCGAAGTCGACCAGAACGGCAGCGAAGTCTACTACGCGTACGACGGGAGCAACCGGCTCGTGCGGCTCGAGGATCCCGAAGACCGCATCGTGTACTTCGGATACAACGCCAGCGACAAGATGGCCTCGGTCACCGACTGGGGAGGCCGCACCACGTACTTCGACTACGACGCCAACGATGACTTCACCACCGTCATTGGCCCGGAGCTGTGCGTCAACTACTTCCATTACGACGTGGATCACCACATCGTCACGGCCATCGACCCCGAAGGCTACACCACCTACTACACGTACGACGCGTTCGGGCGCGTCATAGGTGAGCAACTCGTGGGCGTGGGCACGACCGTGTACGACTACTTGTCGGGCGCCACGCGCGTCACCAACCCGCTTGGCGAAGTGACGTACCACGAGTACA
Source organism: Planctomycetota bacterium (assembly GCA_024278415.1). The sequence goes on from JAJRTI010000471.1 coordinate 23,054, forward strand.
GCGCAGCCGCGTCCAAGCCCGAGCGCACCACCGACGCCCTCGGCAACGTCACCTACTTCCAGTACGAAGACGGGCGCAAGATCGCGGCAACCGATGCGGCCGACAACACCTGGTACTACGCATACGACGCGGCCACGGGCAGGACCATCAGTGACACCAACCCCCTTGGCCAGACCCGTTACTACGCGTACGACGAAGATCAGCGGCTGACCGTGGCCACGGATCGGCTCGGTGCGTCCACCTACTACACGTACGACGTCAACAGCAACTACGCGAGCATCACGGATGGGCTCGGCCACACCCAGCACTTCGTGCACGACGCCGACGGCCAGCTCCTGGTGCTCACCAGCGCACGGGGTCACTCCCTCTACTACACGTACGACGCGTACGGCAACCAGACCAGCGTCCAAGACCCCGACGGCAACGTCGCCTACTACAACTTCGATAACCTCGGCCGCCGCGTCTGCTCCATCGACCCACGGGGCTACGCCACGTACTTCGAGTACGACAAGCGCGACCGGCTCACCAAGAGCACCGACGCGCTGGGGTACACGCGCGAGCTGGGGTACGACGGCAACGGCCGTCTGACCGTGTCAATCGACCAGGCCGGCAACCCCACGTACTACCAGTACGGCGCCATGGGCCAGCGCATCGCGTCCACTGGGCCTGAGGGCCACACCTCCTACTTCCAGTACAACGCGGCCGGCCGGCTCATCGCCACCACCAACCCCCGGGGCTACTCCACGTACTTCGGTTACGACGCGGCCGGCCAGCCCACCACGGTCACGGACGCGCTCGGCAACGTGGCCACCACCCACTACGACGACACCGGCCGGGTCTATGCCTCAACCGACCCGCGCGGCAACACCACGTACTTCGAATACGACGTGCTGGGCCGGCGCCATGCGGTCGTCGATGCACTGGGCAACGCGACCTACTACCATTTCGACGCGGAGGGCCGCACCCAGACCGCGATCGACGCCAAGGGCAATGCCACGTACTTCCACTACGACGCGCTCGGCCGGCAGACCCAGGTCGTGGACGCGCTTGGCCACACCACCGAGGCCCAATACGACCCTGACGGCAACCGCATCGCCACGACCGACGCCAAAGGCGACACCACGTACTTCCACTATGACGCACTGAACCGCCGGACCAAGTCCATCGACGCGCTCGGCAACGAAGCCACATCCCAGTACGACGCCGGCGGCTACGTCATCGCGGCCATCGACCCCCGCGGTTTCACCACGTACTTCGACTACAACGCACTGGGACGGCGCACTTCCACCACCGACCCCATCGGCAACGTCAGCCACGTCCAGTACGACGCCAGAGGCAACGCAGTGGCTCGCACCGACGCCCGCGGATACACCACCTACTCCAACTACGACGACTCCGGCCGTCTCGGTAGCCGAACAGACGCGATGGGCAACGCCACATACTTCGAGCGAGATGAGATGGGCGCGGTCATTGCACAGACCGATGCCAACGGCAACACCACATACTTCGGTTACGACCCCACAGGAAGGACCGTCACACAGACCTACCCAACGGGCCACACGAGATACTGGGCATACAGCTCTACCGGAGATCTCACAACAGCGGTGAACTGTCGGGGCATGATCACCTACCACATCTATGACTCCGTCCGCCGTCTCGTCTCCACTCATTATCCTGACAATACGAGCATATACTTCGCCTACGACACAACTGGCTTACGCACTACGGCGATAGACAGCGATACAACAAGTACTTGGCAGTATACTGCACTTGGCAACGTCAAGGCCTATTCCAGGAACATGGTGACCGCCTCATACTACTCCTATGATCCTGCTGGCAACATGGACAAGATCGTCTATCCTTCCAGCAGCTCGGTTGAGTACACCTACTCAGCCAACAACCACATCGAGACCGTGACCGCGTTTGAGCGCTATACGGCCTACTACAGGTCAGATGAGAGCGGTCGCCTTACTGTGAAGCAACTCCCTAATGGATGCGTGACTTACTATGGGTACGACGGCGCAGGTCGGCTCATCGATATCGACCATCTTGATCCAGAGATGACACCGCAGTCTGCCTTCCACTACTCATTCGGACCCGCGGGGCTTGTGACAAAGATCGTCCGCGAGAATACCGAGGTCCAGTACATGAGCTACGACGCCGAAGGTCGCCTCCTATCGTGCGATTGGCGCAGTGGCGGGATGGGACGGATTTATGCTTTCGAGTATTCGTACGACGCGAAGGGCCGACGAATCGGCGAGAGCGGGCCTTGGGGACCCGTCTATTATGTGTACGACGCTGCCGACCAGATGGTAAGCAGAGCCACCAGAACAGGTATATGGTACTATGACTTTGACGAAGATGGCCATCAAGTATCGGTAGCAACAGAAGCGGGGCCTACTTACTTCGCGTGGTCGCCGCAAAGCATGCTTACACAGGTTGTCAACCCGAATGGAGAGACCTGCTACTTTAGCTACGACAGCGTCTTCCGGCTGAGGCGTTCCTGCTCAGAGAAGAGGTCGGTGGGCCACCTGTGGGAGGGCATTGCCGCAAGTGTGCACGATGTGGAGGACGGTGCTCGAACGGAACTCGTCCACGGTCGCAGTAACGTGCCGGGAAGCGGAGGTCTGCTCTTGACCGAAGAAGAGGAGGGGCTCGCAAGCATGTATAGGCTGGATCAGGTTGGGAGCGTGCGATTGGTCACTGATAGTGCGGGGGCGGTCGTGCATCACTACGAGTACGGGCCCTTCGGCAGAACCATCTTGGATCTTGGCCAAGACAGCAGCCTCTACCACTTTGGCGGGGGACTGAAGCTTGGGGGTACTGGCCTTCTCCACATGGGCAATCGGGTGTATGATCCGGTAGTTGGGAGGTTCCTTTCGAATGACCCGGTAGCATCGGGCGTGTTCTACGAGTACGCGGCGGGGAACCCGGTGAGCTTCGTTGATCCGCAAGGGACATCTCCCGTGCCGATTCATGGACTTGGGGTTGCCGAAGGGCTGTCGTTCTCGCTACCTGCACTGCCTGTCGTTAGGGCTCTGGTGACCGCGGCTGCTGCTGCTGGAGGAGTGGAGCGACAAGCGAGTGGGCCGGTGTGTGGCACGGGCCGCGACACGACTGATGGCTGCTGTGGTCAGTGGTACGATAGGCGAAACGTTCTTTCGGTGTTCAAAGACTGCTGGGTAGACGGTTGGAGTGCAATCCGAGATCTGTTTGACCGCGGGAATGCTGATTTCCCCTGTGCCCCTGGCAACCGTGATGCGCCGTGTGGCAGGCCTGGTGAGCCAACCGCTCCGTCCGGCCCCACCGGTCCTACCGGTCCCCCTCCGATGCCAGGCTCATGCGTGAGCGTGCGAGACTGCCACAATTACCCTGAGGAACCGCCGCAGAATACGCCAATGCCACCCATGATGCGCCCAGGCCAAGGAGGCTCAGGGGGCGGCGACGAGCTGCCTGATGAAGTGATCGAGTATATCCGGTCGCAGGGGTGAGCGCGGCTGTGATGTCAACCATTGCTCAAGTCCCCACGGGCCCGCTGGAATTCGAGAATCAAGGACGACAGAAGTGACGAGCCCTCTTGTCATTGCTATGAGTAGAGAGCTGCTGGTGCCCTGACCCGTGTGCGTCGGGGGCACTGGAATGATTGCTGTAGAGCAGGAAGGGCTTGGTGGCGTGGTCGCTTCATCAATGATGAAGCCCCCATGCCTTACATTGACAGATCGACGCCTTTCGAGATGCGCGACATGCACTATTGCTGGATACCAGATGCATCGTTGTACCACGTGTTTATGAGGGACGGGAAGCGGCTGCTGCTGCCCGCTGGTCTGTCATCTCCGTTTGAGGTCGACGAGGCTGCCTTTGAGCTTCTTGACAGGTGCAGGCACAGCGCCCAATCATCCGTTCTCCAAGAACTGCAAAATCGCTACGGTCGAGACCGAGTCCAGGCATGCGTGTCAGAGCTGTCTCGCTTGGTTGACGAGGGCGTCTTCGTGGAGACATCCCGCGAGCCGCTGGATGTTGACGCCCTGCTTGCACAGGGCCTTTCGATGATCGTGCCCTTTGTCACAACACGATGCAACATGGCCTGCAAGTACTGCTACGAACGGCAAGGTACCGAGCGCTGTGGTGGGAGAGATACACCCGACGATGTTCTGAGGAAGGCTGCAGGATTCCTGATCGAGCATTCAGGGGAGCGCGAACGCGTACACCTCTCCTTCTTTGGTGGCGAGCCCCTTCTTAACTTGCCCGCAATGCGGCGAGCCGTGGACTTCTGTCGGGAGAATGAGAAGCGATGGGGTAAGAGGACATCCTTCGGTGTAACGACGAACGGGACACTGCTCACTCCAGGAGTATCAGAATTCTTGGTCCGGAATGAGTTCTCTGTGATGATCAGTATGGATGCACCACCGGAAGTGCACGATTCTGCACGCCTGACGGTGCGAGGTCGAGGGACGATAGCGAAGGTAATGGCAGGTATACAGAATATGAAGAGAGCAGGAGGGCCTTTTAGCATTCGAGGCACCCTGGGCGTTCCACATGTCA
>JAJRTI010000472.1 GCA_024278415.1 Planctomycetota bacterium
CCCAACATCATCATCTTCTTCAGCGACCAGCAGCGCTGGGACACGCTGGGCTGCTACGGCCAGCCGCTGCCTGTCACGCCCAATCTCGACCGCATGGCCGCGGAGGGCGTGCGATTCGAGCATGCGTTCACGTGCCAACCCGTCTGCGGCCCGGCGCGAGCATGCCTCCAGACCGGCAAGTACGCGACCGAGGTCGGCTGCCACACCAACCACCGCATGCTGCCCACGGACGAACGCACGATCGCGCACTGCCTGTCGGACGCGGGCTATGAGGTCGGGTACATCGGCAAGTGGCATCTCGCGTCGTTCGGGCCAATGGGCGGGCCGGACGACTTCCGCACGCGGCCCGTGCCGCCTGAGCGCCGCGGCGGGTACAAGGACTTCTGGCTCGCCGCGGACGTGATCGAGTTCACGTCGCACGGGTACGACGGCCACGTGTTCGACCGCGATGGCAATCGCGTCGAGTTCCCGGAGGGGCGCTACCGCGTCGACGCGCTGGGCGACTTCGCTATTGAGTACCTGCGCACGCGTGACGGCGGCCGGCCGTTCTTCCTCTTCCTGTCCATCTCCGAGCCCCACCACCAGAACGACCACAACCAGTTCGAGGGGCCGCACGACTCGAAGGAGCGCTTCGCCGACTTCGTCGCGCCGGGTGACCTGAAAAGCACGGAGGGCGACTGGCGCGAGAGCTACCCGGACTACCTGGGCTGCTGCCACGCGCTCGACGCGAACGTGGGCCGCGTGCGCGCCGAGTTGGACGCGCTTGGCATCGCGGACAACACGGCCATGATCTACACCAGCGACCACGCCTGCCACTTCCGCACGCGCAATCGCGAATACAAGCGCTCGTGCCACGACAACTCGATCCGCGTGCCCATGGTCGCGTGCGGCCCGGGCTTCGCCGGGGGGAAGGTCGTCGAGGAACTGGTGAGCCTGATCGACGTGCCCACGACGATCCTCGCGGCCGCGGGCGTCGAACCCATGCCGACCCTGCGCGGCCGGGCGATGCAAGACCTAGTCGATGGCAGTGCGACGGACTGGCCGGAGGACGTGTTCGTGCAGATCAGCGAGAGCCACGTGGGCCGCGCGGTCCGCACGCGCAAGTGGAAGTACTCCGTGCGCGCGCCGAACGCGGGGGCGCGAGCCGCCGGCAGCGACGTGTACGTGGAGGACTTCCTCTACGACCTGGAGGCCGACCCGCACGAGCGACGCAACCTTGTCGCCGATCCGGCTCACGCCAACGTGCGCGCCCAGATGGCGGCACGCTTGAGGCCGCGCATGGCGGAGGCCGGGGAGGCCGCGCCGGCGATTCTGCCGGCGCACTAGCGTCCGCAAGCGGCGCGCGCCTTGATACACGCGGGCCAAAGCCGTATCATAGCGCCCAAGGAACGAGGAGACCCATGCTTCGCGAAATGTGCAAATCCAAGCTGCACTTGGCCACCATCACCGAGACCCATCTGGCCTACAGGGGCAGTATCACCATTGACGAAGCGCTCATGGAGCAGGCCAACATCCTGGCCAACGAGCGCGTCCAAGTCGTCAATGTCAACACGGGCGCGCGGTTCGACACGTACGTCATTCGCGGCGAGCGCGGCAAGGGAACCATCGGCCTCAACGGCGCGGCCGCGCGGCTCGGCGAGCCAGGGGACAAGGTCATCATCATCTCCTATTGCCTCATCGATGATGCCGAGGCCAGGGGCTGGAAGCCTACGTTCCTCATCCTCGACTCGAGCAACGGCGTCGAGCGCGTGCTGTAGGGCCTCTTCCGGGGGCGCGAGTCGTCGGCCTTGCAAGGGTGGCTGCCATGGGGAGTCCCGTCCGCCGCACGGCGGACGGTCTGGTTCGTTTCAGTGGGGCCCCTTACCGGGTTCGCGACGAACGGGCCGCGGCCCCTTGCCCCGTGACGCATGTTCGCGGAGGCCCGCTGCCAATCGCTGCTCCAGCCGCTGCGCGGCCCAGCGCTCCAGGAAGAGGCGCTTAATGGCCAGGGCCTGGCGCACCTGGTCGAGGGCTTCGCGTCGCCTGCCCGCCGCCGCGAGCACTTCTGCGAGGTGGTAGTGCGCGTAGTGGGCTTGCGGCGGATCATGTTGCTCGCCGTCGCGCTTGATAATCTTTTCGAATAGGGCGATGGCCTGCTTCGTGTCCCCGCGCTTGAAATGGACCCAGGCGAGCGTATCGAGCCGATAGAGCGCATCTGGCTTCTCCTGGACGGCCTGCTGCGCGAGCGCGAGCGCCTGATCCAACTCCTCGCCGGCATCGGCATACGTCCACGCCAAGTTGTTGGCCGCGAAGCCGTCGTCGGGCGCGCCGCGATGCGCCTTCTCCATCTGCCGTCGCACGAACCGGTGCGCGGCCTGCTCCGCGTCGCGGCGTCCGAGCCCTCGAGCGGCTTGCTCGATCACCATGTAACACGCCAAGTCGAGCGGGAAGTGTTGGAGGCCCTCCAAGGCGAGGCCCATCGCCTCGTCGAGGCGGCCGCGGTCGAGCAGGCAGTTGGCCGCGAGGGTGCGAAAATCCTGCTCGTCTGGAAACGCTTTCCGCGCCGAGGCCAGGGTCTCGATCGCGTCGTCAATCCGATAGGCATCGATCAGCAGCAAGACCTCCTGTCTTGCGAGCTTCCGCTTGGTGTCCTGCGACGCGCCGGGCAGGGCTCGCGCCCGCCGGATGGCCTCCAGCGCGCGTTCGGTGCGCGGGGGCTTGCTGAGGACGCACGCCTGGGCGAGCAGCGTCCACGCTCTCACCGAATCAGGGGCCAACTTGACGGCCTTCTCGAGGTATTCCCTGGCCTCGCGGCCGCCGGGGTCGGCAGCGAGCAACCGCGCGCCGGCGCTCAGATAGAATCGGCTGCTGTCCTTGGGCGGCCGAAGGCCGATGAACAGGCCCGGCACGGCCAGCAGGCTGAACACGACGAGCAACGCGGTCGAGCGCCTGCGATGGACCTCGCTCGCGTAGAGCCGCGCCGCCATGAAGTAGCCGATGGCGCACCCGGCCAGCAGCCCGCCGGTGTGTGCGGCGTTGTCGATGAACTCCATCCGAGCGCCGAACGCGAGTTCGAGCGCGACCACCGGCACGAGCAGAGTGCGCGTCAGCAGCGCGCGCAGGCTGCCGTGTGCGAGGTACTCCAGAGCGAGGAGGGCCCCGACCAGGCCAAAGATCGCGCCCGAGGCGCCGAGGCTGATCGGATGATCGACGGTCAGGGTGCCGATGGCTCCGCTCAAGCCGGACAGGAGATACAGCACCACGAAACGCGGCGTGCCAAGCAGCGGCTCCACCAGCTTCCCCAGCACGAGCAGCGCGTACATGTTGAGCCCGAAGTGGATGAAGTTGTAGTGCAGGAACATGGCGGACAGGAGCCGCCAGTATTGGCCCTGCCACACCAAGTCCTTCACAAGCGCGCCGAAACGGATGATAAGCTGCGGGTGGTCCGCCGGCCGGCCCTGCGACAGCATCGCGCCTAACACGATCCCGTTGAGCACGATCAGCACGGCGGTGGCCGGGTGCGTGCGCGGGAAGAGAAACTTGGACAAACGGCGCGGCATGGTGGAGGCAAAGGCCCTGTCGGCTACAGGTGGAGGTGCACCACGAGATTATAGGCGGGCCCAGGCCCCCCTACAAGCAGCCTCGCCCTTTCTGCGCCGATTGACTTGCCGCCAGCCGGCGCATATACTCCCTCTCCATCATGTCCCAACCCGAATATATCGTCGGTACCCGCGGCAGCCCGCTGGCCCTGGCGCAAGCGCGCCAGGTCGCGGCCGCGCTCGAACGTGCGCACCCCAGCGCGCGCTTCACCATCCGCACGCTGACCACCCAGGGCGACGTCGTGCTCGACAAGTCGCTGCCGGCCATTGGCGGCAAGGGCCTGTTCACCGCGGAGCTGGAGCGGGCGTTGCTCGATGGCGACGTGCACTTCGCAGTGCACAGCATGAAGGACCTGCCTACGGACCTGCCCCCAGGGCTTTGTGTCGCAAGTGTGCCGGGCCGAGAGGATCCGCGGGACGTGCTCGTGCTACGCGAAGGCCGCGGGCTGGACGATCTGCCAGCCGGCGCCGCGGTCGGATCCAGCAGCATGCGCCGCCGCGCACAGCTTCTCGCGGTGCGGTCCGACCTGGCGCTATGCGACATCCGCGGCAACGTGGGAACGCGGCTGCGCAAGGTGCGCGAGGGCCAAGTCGATGCGACCATCCTCGCCGCGGCCGGGCTGAAGCGCCTGGGCCTGATGGACGCAGCCATGGCGCCGTTCGACGTCGACGCGATGATACCCGCCGTGGGCCAAGGCGCACTCACAATCGAAACCGCAGAAGGCGGCGAAGCCGCGGCGCTGGCCGCCGCGATCAACGCCCCCGACGCGGCCGACTGCGTGGCCGCGGAGCGCGCGTTCCTCGATGCCCTTGGCGGCGGCTGCCACGTGCCCATCGCCGGCCACGCGACGCTCGCCGGCGGCGAAGTCCGGCTCGCCGGCTTGGTCGCGTCGCCCGACGGCACGCGCGTCATAAAAGACCGCATCGCCGGAAGCCGCCGCGACGCGGCCGCGCTTGGCGCGCGGCTGGCCGAGCGCCTGGCCGGCATGGGGGCCGAAGAGATTCTCGCTTCGATCGCGTAGCCGCACGCGCCAGGCTTTGGCTACGCCCTTGCTTGGAACCCGAACATGCCCGACCCACAACAACACCGCACGCCGCTCGTGCGCAACAACGCGGCCGCGCTCGCCCGGCTGTTTGCCGCGATGAGCGTGGTGCCCGGCTTGGCGCTCATCACCGGGCCGCTCGCCATCGGCTTCGGCATCGCGGGCCTGCGCTTCAACCGCAAGCATCCGACGCATCACGGCAAGCGCAACTCCTGGCTTGGCATCGGCGCCGGCGCGTTGCTCTTTGCCATGACCGCCGCATTCGCAACGCGCGTCTGGACCCTGTCGTGGCGCGAGTATCAGGCCAAGCTCGAGCAATGCCAAACGCACCCGGCGAAATAGGCGACATGACACCCGGCCCCAGCAAGCTCCTGGCCATCACGCGCGAGTTCGCCAGGGAGGCCGGGCGCATCGCCATGGCCGCGCTGAACAAGGCGGAGGTCCACGAGAAGGCGGGGGGCGATGGCCGCGACCTCGTGACCGACGCGGACCGGCAGATCGAGGCGTTCCTCACGACCCGCGTGTTCGACGCGTTTCCGCGGCACCAGATCTTTGGCGAAGAGGAGGGCCTCGTGTCGCGCGTCGAATCGCCCGAGCCGGTGACGTGGCTCATCGATCCCATCGATGGCACGTTCAACTACGCGGCCGGGCTCCCCACCTTTGCCGTGTCCATCGGCGTGTGCGTACACGGTGTGCCGCAAGTCGGTGTGATCGAACTGCCGGGGCTCGGCGAGCAGTATTACGCCACGCGGGGCGGCGGCGCATTCTGCAACGACAACCCCATTGAGGCCGACCGCGCCTGCACCGCGGCGACGGGCCTCGTCGACGTGGGCGGGAAGTATCTGTTCGAGACGTTCACGCACTTGGGGGACACCGGCTTCGATCGCCGGCTGCTGCGGATCATGGGGTGCGCGGCGCTCGCGTGCGCGTTCGTGGCGTCGGGCCGGCTGGGGGCGTTCGTGCACGCGTCGCTCAGCCCGTGGGACCTGGCGGCCGGCGCGCTGATCGCGGAGGAGGCCGGCGGTAGGGCGACCGACTTCGGCGGAGCCGCGCTGTTCCCCAAGTGCGTCGAGCCGTTCTTACGCGGGGACAACGAGAAGTGCACCTGCATCGTCTCTGCGCCGCAGGTGCACGAGGACATGATGGGGCTTGTGAAGGGCTTTGCCTAGCAGATGTGGTTGTCCCGCGCGACGCAGAGCATTGGTTCACGGCAGCGCCCGGGCCCTCACTCATGACGCCTTCTCCTGCGAAGCCCCTGGGGCATCGTACGTCAGCGAGAACACCGTGTCCGCAAGCCACTTCTTGAAGTTGGGGTCGTCGCTGAACTGCTTGAACAGCTCCGTGTGGTCGGCGAGCAGGGCCATCATCACGCGCTGCAACGCTTTGTCATGCTCGATGCGGGCATTCTGCTTGTCCGAGTTCGCCTTGGCGTTCTGGTAAGCCTTGTCTGCTGAGACCCTGGCCGGGATTTCCTCGGTGATGACCTGGTGAATCTTGTCCCTGTCCTGCCAATCGATGTTGCCGAACAGGTCGTTGAACGCCTTGATGATGTTGCTCAGTCGGTCGATATCCGGCTCAGGCTTTCGTCCGCCGCCGCCCGTGGGCACGGGGCCGATTTCGCCGTCGTCGTCGGGCAGGAGGATCGTGCGTTGCGCTTTGACCTCGACGCGGTAGCTGTCCATATCGATGGTCTCCAAGATTCCCTTCGACAGGTCTTCCTCCTTGGGCGCGGGGAGCTTGGGGACCAGGAAGTTCAGGAAGATGGACAGCTTTTCCCAGTCGGCATTTGTGTAGGGCAGGATCGACGCGAGGAAGCTGTACGTCCGCACGAACGACTTGGCCTTGCCCTTGAACGCGACCTGGCCATCCTCGTCGAGGTCTGCGTTGTAGGTCGCAACACAGCCGTCCAGTATCGGATCGAGCCTGTCGCGGTCCGCGCCGTTGACGTACCGCTCGACCAGTTGCTCCACGTCGGGCCAGGCGTAGACCTGGTAGCCGTCCAGGTCCGCCTTCAGATCGTGCAGCTTGTTGGGGTCCGTAGCTTCGCTGAGCACCGTGGTGCGGTAGTACGGCTCGAACGCCCTTTGGATGGTGTCCGAGTCGTTCATGAAGTCAAGCACGAACGTATCGTGCTTCCGCGGGTCGGCGCGGTTGAGCCGCGACAGCGTTTGCACAGCCTTCACACCAGCAAGCACTTTGTCCACGTACATCGTGTGGAGCAGCGGCTCGTCGTAACCCGTCTGGAACTTGTCCGCGACGATGAGGAAGCGATACGGGTCCTTGCCCCGCACGCCCTTCACTTCCTCCGCTGCGAAGACTTCGGGAATCTTCGCGCTCGGGAAGCCGTTCATCGACGCTTCCGTCAGCTTCTCGCCTCCGAACTCGTGCTCACCCGAGAAGGCAACGATAGCCTTGTACGGGCTCTTGCGCTCCGCAAGGTAAGCGTCCAACGCCCTTTTGTATTGGATCGCCCGCTTGATGCCGTCGGTAACGACCATTGCTCTGGCCTTGCCGGCAATCTTCGCCTTGGCCACGTGGTCGTGGAAGTGGTCAATCATGATCTCCGCCTTCTGCCGGATCGCGTGGTCATGCGACTCGACGTAGCGGCGCAGCTTCCGCATGGCCCTCTTCGCGTCGAACTCGGGATCGTCCTCCACGGTCTTCACAAGCTGGTAGTAGCTGTTGACCGGCGTGTAGTGCGCGAGCACATCCAGGATAAACTTCTCCTGGATGGCCTGCTTCATGGTGTAGCTGTGGAATGCACGGAAGCTACCGTCGGGTTGTTCGATGCCGAACAGCTCCAGCGTCTTGTTCTTGGGCGTCGCGGTGAACGCGAAGTAGCTGGCGTTGGTCAGCATCTTCCGCGACTCCATGATGCGGTTGATCTTGTCCTCCGTCGTCTCGTCTTCGTCTTCGCCGCTGCCCGCCAGCGCCGCGTGCATGGCCGCGGTCGTGCGGCCGCCTTGGCTCGAGTGCGCCTCGTCGATGATGATTGCGAAGTTGCGCCCTTGGTGTTCGCTGCCGATCTCGTCCAAGATGAACGGGAACTTCTGCACTGTGGAGATGATGATCTTCTTGCCCTGTTCGATGAACTGGCGCAGTTGGCTTGATCCTTGCGTGACCGCGCCCACCACGGCCGATACCTGCGCAAACTGCTTGATCGTGTCCCGAATCTGCTTGTCCAGCACGCGGCGGTCCGTCACAACGATGATCGAGTCGAAGACCGGCTTGGCCTGGCGCTTCAGCTCGACAAGCTGATGCGCGAGCCAAGCGATGGAGTTGCTCTTGCCCGAGCCGGCCGAGTGCTGGATCAAGTAGCGCTGGCCCGCGCCATTGGCCCGGGCGTCGGCCAACAGCATGCGCACGACATCGAGTTGGTGGTACCGAGGGAAGATCTGCTTGCGCTTCTTGCGCTGTCCCTTCCCGCCGGCCTCCTCGACGATCTGCGCGTAGTCCTCCAAGATGTTCGTGAGATTGTCCTTCTTCAGAACTTCCTTCCAGAGGTAGTCTGTCGCGAGGCCGTTGGGGTTGGGCGGGTTGCCCGCGCCGTCGTTGTATCCTTTGTTGAACGGCAAGAACCAGCTCGCCCGGCCCTGCAAGTGCGTGCACATCCACACCTCGTGGTCGTCTACCGCGAAGTGCACCACACACCGGCCGAACTGGAAGAGTAGCTCCTTCGGGTCGCGGTCGCGCTGGTACTGCGTGATCGCGTCGTGGACCGTCTGCTTGGTCAGCTTGTTCTTCAACTCGAACGTGGCGATGGGCAGGCCGTTGATGAAGATCGCGAGGTCGAGCGCGAGCCGCGTCTCGTCCTTGCTGTAGCGGAGCTGCCGGGTCACGCTGAAGATGTTCTTCCCGTACAACTCGGCCGCCTTCTCGTTGCCGGGCGTCGGCGTACCGTAGAACAGGTCCACCGACGCGGGGCCATGCTTCACTCCCTTGCGCAGCACGTCGATGACGCCGCGCTTCGCGATCTCGCCTTGGAGCCTGTGCAGAAACTGCTGCCGCGAGGGGCCTTCGCTGTCGAGGCCAAGCGCCCCGACGATCTCCGGCTGGGTATCCTTCAGGAACGCCAGCAGCTTTGCCAAGTCAACGGCATGGTCGCGGTCGTAGTCCTCGTTGCGTCCCTCGACGTAGCCTGGCGGGCTATAGGCCGGCGGCGCGTTTTCGCCGATGTGGCCTCTGGCCGGGTCCTCGGGCGACCGTCCGGTCAGCGCCGAGACGATCAAGCTCTCCAGAGCCCTCTCGCTGGTGTCGGTCGTGCTCATAGTCCAAAGCCCTCCGTCATCTGGCTTTGTGCAAATAGCCATCAAATGGACCGGATGCGAACACACACAACATCTTGGGCTTCTGGCGGGCTACGATACCCTATCAGTTGTGGTGCGTGGTTGCCTTGTCATGAAGGGAGCAAATAGCCAGCAAATAAGGATGTTATCATCCGTGGCAAGCCTTAAGCCCAGTATGGGATATATCTTGCGTGTCTTCTGGAGTCACTTTCCGGGTCGTGGGATTTCACCAAACCGATTTCGATGGTATCGCTGATCACACGCGACACTTGGGCTCGGTTCTTTTCCTCAAGCCCAAAGCGTTTCCGCAGCGAGCCGTTCGTCATCTGCTTCCGCTGCACGTACTGAAGGCACGTATGGAGGTAGCACGCGCGTATCCGGTCGGCCTTGTCCATCTCAGCGAAAGGCCGGTGCGCAAAGAGGACGGCGCGGGTGTGAACCTCAACTGCCTCGAACAGGGGCGCGGGCAACTGGTAGAACTCGGTCTCGAACACGACCTTGTCCACTCCGCTGCCGCGTTCTTCGCAGATGCCGGCTCGCCGGAGAAACGAAGCCAACGCCTCGTTGCGCGACTGCGGTGGGGCGTCAAGGAAGCGCTTGGTCTCCACCAGCGGTTCGCCAGGGTTTGTGATCTCCAGCCGCCCATCGAAGAGTTCGACCATCGGCCCAGTGCCGGTCATGGTGAAGTCTTGATGGATGATGGCGTTCGCCACCAACTCTCGGATCGCCACTTCGGGGTACACGGGGACGGTCTTGCGCAACGCCTGGCCAATCACCTCGTTCTCTGGCAGCATGGCCTTGAGGAACTGGATCAGCCCTTCGAAGCCAGCCGCGTACCCCATCTGTTCCTGGCGTTCTCGCCTCGTCCGCACCCGTCCCTCGCCCTCATACTCGATGATCCTCAGAGCCTTGCGGCCGAGATGTCGGAAGTCCTCAAGCTTCCTCGCGAAGAGGATGGCCCCAAGATTGAGCACATACCACCGGCCGTCATGTCGATCAGAGATCATGCCGTCTTCTGCAAGCCGAGCCAGGATTTGTTCTCGGTTCTCGGGTAGAGGCAGATTCAAGAGGCCGAAATACGCCGGGTAATCCAGCAGCTTAAGCACCTCCGCCCCGGCCACATGTTCGGCGGCCACCTGCTGTTCGAACGGCGTCTGGTCGAAGATCCGCCACAGCGCTCGCTCCTTCTCGGGGAAGTCCTTGAGCTTCTTCTTGTACGAACCAACCCGCACGTACTCGATGCCCTGGAATCGCACCGGTTGATGCGCCGCCCGTGGAATCTCGATCATCGACACCAGCTTCCCATCGGTCTCAAACTCGTAGAACCGGAAGTGGATCTTGGGCGACAGGAGGTGGAGCAGCCAGTTCTCCAGCTCCTCGCTGCCTTTCCTCGCCTGGGTTGGCCGGAAGCTCGTCCCGACCATCTCGTGGGTGTCGCTTGCGACTCCCCATACCACGTACGCATTCGCCTTCCCGAGCAAAGCGGCCGAGTTGGACAGGGCCGAGATGTACTCGCCGATATCCTCGGGGTTGGCGTTGTTGCACTTGAACTCCAGCCACTCCGTCTCCTTTGGGAGCTGGAGCAACTCGTGCAGCAACCCAGCAAGATACTCTGCGCTGTCAGACCTCGCCATTGATTGCCTCCTCGGCGGCATTCGCCCTATGTTCCTCTAACACGCTTGACCTCCCGTCCCGCAGTGGGGTTGCAGGTCGACTCGTGTCGAGCGGATCAATGGCCACAGTGGCACGCCGCCTACGTCGATGTCCTGGCCCCAAGTGTTGTCTGGAACGATGCCTTGGGAATGGGTCTGAACGGCCTGTGCCCATGCTTGCGCCATCCTGAACGGCTCGCCACGGTCAGCCATCTCATCGGCATTCAGGAAGCCCAAGTAGACAAGCACGACCGGCACGCCCAGCGACGCGAGCTTCCATGCCCAAGCGTACCGGTTGGAGAGCTGGTAATGCGAATCGCGAGATAGCGCCCAGCCTGCGCGCAACTCGTTCAAGGCTGCATTCGCCTCAGCGATGGCTCTGCCGATCTTCTCGTGGTTCTTCCAGCCATTGGGCGTTGCTGGCCGGGTCTTCCCAGCGCAGGAGAGTTCCGTCGCATGCGCCTTGGCCTCCACAAGTAGCAGGCCGGGCTTCCCGCTCACGGTGCAGGTGCTCGCGATGTCCCAATTCGGGGTGTTTGCACTCGGGCGCACTTCCAGCCACCACGCAGTCACCTCCTCGCGCAGTTCGGCTGGCAACAAGCCATCGATTTCGCCCAGCTTTGCTTCCTTGGCCGGCCGGCGGTCCCATTCACCATCGGCTCCGCGCACAGGTGGGCCGCTGGGCATCCAGAAGTCATCGCTGTTCACTGCGATTCCTTCGAGGTCGACCATCGTCGTCAGCCGCTGGGCGACTTCTGCGCAGTCGCCCTCCATGAACTGAAGGCATCGCGGATAGCTGCCGCGTCTGCGATTCTGTGGCAGTGCCTCGATCCAGGTCATCTCGTCACCTCCTCGGTGAGTTCGGCGTCATCGTCTTCCAGCATCTCGTCATCGATGGCTTCGTCGGCGTCAATGGGTCCGAGGTCTTCGTCATCGTCCTCGACGGTTTCTAGGGCCAAGTGCCGCACGTCCACCTTGCCTGTCACTACGTCGGCGATCAGGCGGGTGCGGTACTCGCGGACCAGATCGGTCTCGCGACGAGCTTGGTCGATGGCGGCGTCAATGTCGGCGGCTGCTGCGTCGAGATACTCAACGATGGCGGCCTGTTCGGGAAGAGGAGGGAGCGGCAACCAAACCGACTTGATGCCAGCATGAGAAAGGCCGTATCGCGTAACCCCCTTAGCCTCAATGTAGAACTGGTAAGCAACTGATTTGCTCTGTAGCGCGCGGAGCAGATAGCCACCAGAAAGCAGACCAGTGAAAGCTCGTAGCAGGGCCAAGTGATAGCCAGAAATGAGGTCGTCCGCTGGCTCCGTGACAAGAGCGGGCACTCCAATGTCGTCCCAAGTCTCAGAGTCCTTCGTTATGAGGACGTCGCCCGACTTCAGCCGAAACCGCTCAATCTCCTCTGCCGTCGCCGTGGCTCGCATGAATACCATCCGCTCGCAAATGCGATCATTCCTGTAGACATCAACATAATTGCAGAGGCGCACCGGCGTCTCATCTTTCTTGGTGTGTTTGTCGACGTTGCTGACGCACATGTCCGAGATGGTCCGGAGCCTACGCGGCTCCCAATGCTCGGGGATATCGCCGAGCCAGTCGATGCCGGAGGGTTTGAGGGGGACGTTGGGGTCGAGGCCGCGGGTCACGGCTTGGTTGATGATGGCCTGCTTCTGCTCCTGCAACACCTCGATCAGCCGCTGCCGATTGCGGATGAAGCGCCGGACC
>JAJRTI010000023.1 GCA_024278415.1 Planctomycetota bacterium
CATGTTCACCCGCGCATCGGCATCCGAGCCGTCCCGCACCGCGGTCTCAAGATTGTCCACGACCATTTGCATCGCGGTGCACGCGAGCGAGTCGACGAGCGGGTGGCGCACGACGCTCATGAACCGCTCGAACGCGTGCGTGAACGCGTCGAAGCCGCTGGACGCGGTCAAGCGCGGGGGCATGGACATGGCCAGGTCCGGGTCGACCAGCGCAACACGCGGAAAAATGTGCGGGCTGCGGATCGGGCCCTTCTGCTGGGTCTCAGGGTTGCTGACGACCGCAATGCCCGAGACTTCCGCGCCAGTGCCGGAGGTGGTGGGGATAGCGATGATTGGCAAGGTTGCTGGGGTCGCTTGCCGCGTGTCGCCGCGATAGTCGATACTAAATTCCCAAGCGTGCCCGTCGTGCGCCGCGCAGATGGCAACCGCCTTGGCTGTATCCATCGCGCTCCCGCCGCCGAGGCCGATAATGACGTCCGCACCGAACTCCCGCGCGGCCGCCGCTCCCTTGTCGATGTCCGGACAACGCGGATTGGGCGCAACGTCCGTGAACACCGCTACGTCGAGCCCGGCGATTCGCAACTGCCCGGCGATGTCCTCAGCAAAGGGCAAGTCGGCCATGGTGACAAGCCAGGCTCGCTTGCCAAGTTCGGCTGCGCATCCGCCAACGGCTTGCGAGCAGCCGCGGCCGAAGTGGACGCGCGTGGGCATGTGGAAGACGAACGGATGGTCCAAGAAGTCGTGCATGCGTAGCTCCTGTTGCCTCAAAATAGTCAAGGGCTAACGTCCAAGGCTTGCCCCTGAAACGGCGCCCTGGTTCCGGGAGGACGATACGGCTGGGCCACTTAGCCCGCATCTCTCACCCGCCCGGGATAGAAGTGTCGGAATAGTCGCCGTCTGAAGACCTTCCGGCATACGCGGATGCGCGGGTTGAGCGACAACCTGCACGCGTCGAATCGGAAGGGCTGGCCCGGCAGTTCATGGGCCGCCGACTTGGACGTGGCGACGATCAATATGTTGTTTTCTGATGACACTTCAGCCAGGTGCAAAGAGGGGGCTTGCCCCAGGCCCTGGAGCGCTGGGCTCTTCTTGGCCGTCGCTACGGCGCGCCGGGCATCAGGTTCGCACCATTGCCCTTGTGCGCCTCATCGTATACACGCACCTCGTACACGCGTGCGGAGAAGGACGCGTCCCACACGCTCCTTGCGGTGAGGCGAAGCGCGTCCGAGGAGACGCGTTCGAACGTGTGCACGCGCCGGCGCTTGTAGTTGTCCGACGCCTCCGCCAGCTTCAGCCACTCACCGCCGACGCGCGCGTGCAACTCGTAATCGCGCACGCACATGCGCGACACGCGCTCCTCGCAGTTGAAGGGCATCTCTCGATACACGCGCGTCAGCGTGTCGAACGCGAGGTGGACGGTATTGAATGCGTGCGCCTCGCCCCATTCGAGCGTCAACGTCTGTGGGAAACCGGGCTCCGCAATCCACGCGTTCACTGGATTCGTGGCGAACCGCCGATTCCAACCGTTGATGACGTTCGCGGCTTCGCCATACGCCGGCGCAGGCTCCAGCAGGAAGCAATGCGCATCGCCATCGCTCTGGTACTCGGTCTCGCCTGCTTCCGCCCAGCACCGCCGTGCGAAGTCGCACGCGCCGGACTGCCGCGCCCACGACACGCCCGCTTGGGGAGCGAGGGTGATGCAATAGCGGTTGTCGTCGCGAGTGGGGTCCTTCTCGGACAGCTCTTCATCGAAGACAAACTCCACCCAGCCCTCGAACGACGCCGGCGCCTCGGCGCGCGCTTCGGCAACCGGCGCGAACCGGTCGATCGTGTGGTCGTCCCCCCACTCAGCCCGATTCTTGATCGGGAAGTACGGGAACCCGCGTACGCCCTTGTCGCTCTTCCATTTCGTCTCAGCTTCATATCTCGATAGCGACATCGTGAGCTGCGCGGGCGTTTCTTGGTCGTTCCGGACCAACACCTTGACGCTGTGCAGCCGCGACGCCCAGTCCCAGAGGATATTGCCGCGCACGCGATCCAGAGGCAGCCACTCGTCCGCACGCTCGCAGCCATGCTTGGCTTCGCTCGACGCGCGAACCGTCGCCGACCGCGCCAAGTCGCGGTCGTCCCGGTTGGGCACAGTCAAGATCGTCGCGTCGTGCTTCAAGAGCCGCTGCTGCAATTCCTCCGGGTGTTCGCGATCGATGTCGCGCGGCGCGCAGCCCCGCTCCTTGCACATCGCGGCGGCCATGCCGACCGCTTGTCCGCCGGTCGAGAGCGTCTTCATGAGCCGATACGAGCCCAAGCCCAAGTGCGTGACGCTCGCAAGCCGACCGGCGAGGAACAAGTTGTCGATGTCCTTCGAGTAGAGCGATCGATACGGGATGCTCCACAGCGGCGGGATCGAGTAGAAAACCACGTCGACCTTGGTGGGATCCTCATGCTTGGGGTTGTGGAGGTCGACTGCGTAGCCTCCGTAGCCTACCGCGTCTTCGAACACACGCGCGTCCTCCACGTCCTGCTGCGTCAGCACGTAGTCGCCGATGAAGCGCCGGCTCTCGCGCTTGCCCGCCTTGGGGCTCACCCAGATTAGCTCCCAGTTTCGCGCCTCCTCGACGTGCTCCTCGTTCTTCACGTGGTTCCACACGCTGAAGAGTTGGCGCTTCGCCTCCTCGTAGATTTCCCCATCGTCCTCGATCGTATCGATCTGCCCGCCGGTCTCGGTCACCCAAAGGAAGCAAAACTCCTCGTTGGGGCTCCACGAGCTGTGGCCGCACGGTTTCCCTTTGCCGCCGCCTTCCGAGCCATATCCCGTCCGATACTGCGGCGTGCCCGGCGGCGCGATGAACTCGACCGGCCGGCTCGCCTTCCGCACGAGCGCGGTCACGCTTGTGCCCATCGTCATGTCGTCCGCCACGTCCGGTGCGCTGCGTTCGCCGAACTCGCTCTTGGCCTCGCGTCCCATGCGGAAGCTCGCGCCAGCCTCCGCGGCGACCTTGCCGTCGCCGCTGGCCTCGATAACCGCGACGCGCACGTCGATCCGCTTCGTCTTGAACGCGGCCGCGTCCTCGACGAGGACTGCGGCGATGCGCTTCCCGTCCATGATCGGCAGCTTGCCCATGTGCCGGCGCAGCACGATTACTCCCGACTCCTCGCACTTGCGCATCAGCAGCGCGTCCCACTGCTCCGCGATATTGTAGTGGAAGCCAGCCGTGCGAATCTTGCACCGCAGCCACGCGGCCTCCTCCTCGATCTCGCCGATGATGCCCGTCTCGCTCGCGTAGGGGTGGAAACTGTGCGCGCCGGAGACATGCACGCCGAGCAGCACGCTCGCGTTGCCGCCCAGCGCGGAGTCCTTCTCCACGAGAATCGTGCCGCAACCGGCTCTGCTGGCCTGAATTGCTGCGCAAAGACCGGCCATGCCGCTGCCAATCACAAGCACGTCGCAACCCAGGCACTCATCAATACGGTAGGGAACGGTGTCGGGCACAATGATTTCTCCGCGCGTGAGTTGCGGCGCTTCCAAGTTCAACCAGACTTCAGGTCAAAAGAGGACCACCCCCGGCATGATAGCTGCACAGTACGCCCAAAGCAATCGCTTGGCCGCGCTGGAACGCGAAGTCAATTGCGCTGGACGGCCACCTCCCGCGCAGCGTGAGTTGAACGGCCACAACGGCGGACGAGGCCGTCCGCCGTGAGTGACTTGAAAGCCTTGCGCCGCAGCGGAACTCCTTCACGATGTTATCGCCGTGGGCGAATGACGGGCCAGCCACTGCCTAGGTCGCCACGCCCCCCTTGTCCGCCAAACCACAGCCACCTATAATGCGCGCATGGTCCCGCGTCCCCCATCCACAGGAGATTCGCCATGGCCCCTCTCAGAATCGGCCAGATCGGCGGCACGCGCGGCTTTGGGTCGCGGCGGCGCCAGACGTTCGAGGAGCACCCTCGCGCCCAAGTGGTCGCGGTCGCAGCGCGAAGCAAACACGAAGTCGAGGAAGCGGCCGCCAAGATCGGAGCGAAACCCTATACCGATTGGCGCGGCCTCCTTGCCGATCCCAACGTCGAGGCCGTCGGTATCGCTACGCCCAGTGCTCTCCATTTCGATATGGCCAAGGCCGCGCTCGCAGCCGGCAAACACGCGATCGTCGAGTACCCGATCTGCCAAACGCTGGAAGAACTCGACGAACTCCAAGGCCTCGCGGAAGCCAAGGGGGTCGTGCTGCACCACGGCCTCACCGTGCGCGGGGAGCCGCTGCATCTCGCGCTCAAAGAGTTGGTTCCGCGCATCGGCCGCATCTTCCACGGCCACTACCGGTACTTCGGCGGCTCGAAGTGGTACGTCGATCCGGCGCTCCGCGGCGATGCGTTCATGTCGCTGCACATCCACTTCCTCGACCAATT
The DNA here is from genome assembly GCA_024278415.1 of Planctomycetota bacterium. Next base: position 4,402 of record JAJRTI010000023.1, read on the forward strand.
TGAAGACATCCTGGGCGAGCAAGCCGCGCGGCTGGACGCGACGCTGCAAGTCCTTCAAGAAGGCAACACCCACATCCACTCCGGCGTGACCGTTCAGTACTTTCCGTCCGGCGCTACGGCCATCCAGGAGTTCGGCATGGGCTTCCCGTGCAAGCCCTCTTACTCCGGTTGGTACATCGGCGAGCACGGGTGGCTTGGCTTCGAGGGGCGCGGCCGGGTCACTCTCGAGTTGGCCGACGGAACCCAGGAGGTGTGCGAGCCCGACGAGG
>JAJRTI010000473.1 GCA_024278415.1 Planctomycetota bacterium
ATTCGCCATCCCTGACGCAGATTTCGCTTGGAACCCAACGCCACATTTGAGTTGTAAGCCCTTGTTTTCACATGGACCTACGCATCAGGCGCAAACAACTTCTTGTTTTTTGTCGCGGTTACTGATGCCTAAGTCACTAACGCCCGCTGCCCGCTTCCGCCTGCCGCTTCGCCTCCGCCCGGCGTTGCCTCCGCTCTTGCCACCGGCGCCGCCAACTGAGGGGGACGTTGAAGAAGAGGTCGAAGACCGTGTGCTCCAGCAGCGCTCCCCGCTCGCCGAAGACCGGCACCACGTGCACCGCGGCCGTGGCCCACCGGCCAGCCATGAACCGCGCAAGCGCCGGATACTCCGCTACCATCTGGATCGGGAACGCGAGGTACCCAATGTACTTCACGAACGCGAGGAACACCGCAATGCGATAGCGCTTGAAGCTGCGGTCACGGATCATGACGTACACGGCATAGAGCCCGCGCACGAAGGATCCCGGCGAGATTGGAACGACCTGGAAGAGCGCCAACACGCCGGCTGCAATGAGCGCGGCATCCTCCTTCGTCTCCGCGCGCGTCGCCGCGTACACGGCCACCGCGACCGATACGATCTGCGTCACCGGCAGCGTGCACACGTGCACCGCGCACGATTTCAGATAGCGCTGGATAAACGGGTCTTCGATGTGCGTGAGGATTTCCTCGCTCTCCTCATCGGTCAGCATGCCCTCCTCCAGTCCGTCGCGGATCTGGTCCTTGAGCCAGCGCTCCCGGTAATCTTTGTTGAACAGCAAGTTCCACGGATGCGTCACCGCAAAGCGCAACTGCTCCCACGCGTAGCGGTCGTCCGTGCAGAAGCGCTGCCACGAGGCCGGCAGCCAGCCGAAGAGGATGCGCCGGAACCAGAAGAGCGCCGGCCGGTTCACGAGGTCGAGCGCGGTGGCGTCGTTGACGCGGCCCTGCCGATGCCAGTCGATGAGCGCCTCGATGCGCAGCACGGTGAGCGTGCGCCACAGGTAGCGGAAGTGATAGAGGCAGTTGCGCGCGTGGCGCCGAAAGCGCTCGTCGCCCCAAAGCCGGCGCAGAAGCTTGCCGAGGACCGGTAGCGCGCCAAGGCACCAGAAGAGCAGGAACCGCAGCCCTCCCTGGCGCAGCGTCTCCGCGTGCGCGGCGTCGGCCAGGCCGTTGGCCTCCCACGCGGCGACCGCGCCGCGGGTGATGTGCGTGCGCAGCGCGCGGTCCGTGAGCAGGCGGAAGCGGTGGTGCGTCACGTCCGGCAGCGACTCGCGATGCTGCGGCTCGCGCTCGCGCAACTCGTCGAGCGCCGGTTGGAGGTCCGCAAACTCCTCCGCGTGCTCCGCGACGAACGCGTCGAGCCTGTCCATGTCCCCGCGGTCGAACTGCACGAAGCGGCCTTTCCACAGGCCGCGCCAGATGAGTGCGAAGTCCGCGGGGCTCATGGGCAAGAAGGGCAGCAGCGTGAGCCCGGCGCGGAAGTCGATCGCGGTGAGCCCGGCGCCCGGTCCGTCCCCGGCCTCCGGGCCGGTGCGCTTGAGAGCGTTGGGCTGGCTCTTCATGGTCCACCACTCGTACTGCCGCGCGAGTTCCGGCGCGCCCATGTCGTGGAGGAGCCGCACGAGATCGGCCATGAACTGGCGTTTGGCGAGGAACTCCGGCGGCCCGACCACGCGCTCCTCGCCATCGGGCGTGGTCTCGACCTTGTAGCGATCGAAATACCGGTCGTCGTGCTCGCAGCGCCATTGCCGGCCCTCAACCCACTCGGCGACCTCGCCGAAGCTGCGGAGGCGGGGATCCCAAAACGTGGCGTACACGGGCGATATCGCGTCTTTTCGGCCGAAGCGGATCTTCGCGCCACGGCGGATGAGCGTTTGCCACAGCGCACCCCCGCGCACCGCGGCCTCGTTGACTTGGGCCGAGAAGCAGCCCTGGTAGCCCACCCAGAAGAGCGCGTTGCGGAACGCGAGCGCGACGCGCGACGGCGGCTTGATGACCTTGATCTTGAGCACGTCTCCCACCGCGATCCCGGGCAGAGCCGGCTCGACCGCTTCGACCCGCACGCGGTAGACCTGGCCCGCGAACCCGCCGCCCACGAACTTCTCGACCACGAACGCGGCCCTGGCCTGCGTGGCCGGGCACACGCCGGTGAGGTCGTACTCGACGCGCTGCCCGGGGTCGTAGAGCGTGGGATGATGCTCCCGCTCCAGGCCGGCGTCGAGCACGAGGCTTTCGAGTTGCTCTTGAACTGGATCGCGTGTGATGGGGTCAGTCACGACTTATGGTTGGTGGATGGCGAAGCTTCGCCTCAAACCGTCGAGGTGTCGCTACGCGTGCTCACGATGTGTACGCGCTTGCCGCCCCCGCTGGGCTCGCCCCAGTGGAGCGGTGATTGCCGACTACGGGCGCAAGTGCCCGCGCTTCCCCTGCCGCCTTGTTTGGCGCTCGGCGTAGCCGAGCGCCAAACAAGGCGGCGGGAAACAACAACAGGAGGCCGCTTGGCAGTAGTCGGCAATCATCGCGACACGGGGACAAGCCCCGTGCTGGCGAGGCAAACGTGACACAAATGTCACGTTTTCGCGTCTTGGAGACGATTAATGGTTAATCGTTGATGGTCGATGAGCGCATATCCGCATCAACCATCAACCATCAACCATTTCCGCAGACCTTGCATCGGCCCGCGGGGTGCCGTAAAGTGAGACGGCCGCGAGGCAGAGCGGTCGCGGCCGATCGGGATACACACAGGGACATGATGCACGACACGCCGCCCAATCCACCGCAGGCCGAGCGCACTTGGCAAAAGCACTGCGCTTGGGCAGCCGTGGTCTTGGCGGCGTGCGCATTCTTCGTACCTTACTTTAGCCGGCCGACGTATGTCAACCCTACCGACGACTGGCTCCAGCACGCGGCGCGGCACCTGGCCGTGCACGTGGGCGTCAGAGAGTTCGGCCAACTTCCCCTGCGCAGCCACTTCTTCGGCGGCGGGTATCCCACGCTCTGGAACCCCGAAGACCCGACGCTGAGCCCGTTCGTGCTGCTGACCTTCCTGTGCGGCGAGGTCATGGGGCTCAAGCTGTTGGGGTTCCTGTTCCACATCGTCGGCGCGGTGGGCACGTACCTGCTAGCGAGAGGCGTCTACCGGCAGGGCCGCGTCGCGGCGTTCGCGGCCGCGTGCGTGATCGCGTTCAGCAGTTGGACCGCGACGCGGGTATACAAGGGCAACCTCAACGAGCTGTACTTCCTCGCGTTCCCGCTCGCGGTGTGGCTCCTTGCCAAGTCGCGGGCCAGCCGCGGCGCGTTCGTCGGGCTCGTCCTGCTCATGGCCGGGCTGGCCATGGACGGCAAGCTCACGTGGTTCTCGATGATGTTCTTTCTGGGGCTCGCGGCGTTGCGGCTGTGCGTGTTCGCGCGGCGGGGACGCGATCTCTCGCCGCTCGTGCGCTTCGCTCTCATGGCCATCCTCGCGGCGATGCTGGCCGCGCCGAAGCTCCTGCCCATTGCGGACATGTTCGCGTCCCGCGGCGGGCTGGACGAGTCGCTCATCGCGCGGCATAGCAACGTGTATTCGCCGAAGACCATCGAGGCGTTCTCGCTCCTCGACGTGTGGCGCGTGCTGACGCGGCCGGTCGTGGGCGCGGACTACGCGCCGTCGCCGGACTGTGTGGGGCTGCCGGCGGTGATCTTCGCGGGGCTGGGCCTGCTGTTGGGCGGATGGCGGCTCTGGCGGGACGGGCTCATTGCGCTGCTCGCGTTGCTGCTCGTCATGGCCTACTACGCGCCGGTCGACGTGTTCCGCGCGTTCAAGGCGCTGCCGGGCTTCAGCATGATCAGCGTGCCGGCCAAGTACTTCGACTTCTACATTATTCTATTCGTGGCTCTCATGGCCGGCCACGCGATCGACCGCATCGCGCGGCTGCGCCGCGGAGCGCGCGTCGCCGTCGCCGCGGCGCTGCTCGCGCTGCTGCCGTACGAGTTCATGGCGAACCAGCCGCTGCTCGAGAGCATCTTCACCGAGCCGCTCCCTAAGATCACCGACCGCGCGGTGCGCTTCTACCAAGTCCGCGGCATCCGCATGAAGACGACCGGCAGGCGCACGCTCCACTCGAACAACTACTATAACGTGCGGCGCCGCGTGGGCACCATCGACCAGTTCACGGCCATCCCGCTGCCCGCGCACGCGGAGCCGAAGTTCTTCGTCGACCCCGAGGACAAGCTGCATCGGAACGACCGTTACCGCGGGGAGGTGTTCGTGGCCCAGGGCGACGCCAAGGTGGCGCGCTACCGGCTGACGCCCAACCGCATCGACATCGAGTTGCGCGGGCCCGGCCCGGCGAGCGTCGTGGTGAACCAAAACTACGACCGCTACTGGCGCGCAAGCGCGGGCAAAGTGGTCCCGCGCGATGGCCTGCTCGCGGTCGAGTTGCCCGCAGGCGCGCGGAGCGTCACGCTGACTTACCTGCCGACGCCATTCTATTGGGGGCTGGCGGTCGCGGGACTTGGCTTGGCGCTGCTGGTTGTGTGCGCGCGGTGGCTGCACTCGCCAGAATGCGGGCGAGATGTAGGCGATGACTCGCCTACTCTCAACGAATGCCTTGCCACGAGATGCGCGGAATAGGATAATGCCGGCCGAACTTCAACAGCCTGATGCCCGTTTTGGAGACCGTCCATGAGAACACCACTCACGCTTGCGCTCGCAGCCCTTTGTCTGCTGGGGTGCCGCACCACTCCCGATCTGCCTGAAGTCGTCCAAACGGCCATGCCCGCCGGCGAGACGTCCGGCTACTTCAAGGTCTACGACACGGACACCGGCAGCCGAACGCCAGACGACAAAGCGATCACGTGGGCCGCGGCTTACGTGGAGAAGACGCAGGACGCGTCGGCGTATTACCCCGTGGTGTTTTTCCGCTGCCTCGACGCCGAAGGGGTGACCCTCGACGTGCGGACGCAGGCGGATCACCAGTTCGTGAACGAGGGCGCGGGCGTGAAGCGCCGCATCGAGTGCGAGTTGCCCGAAGGCACCGCGAGGGTAGAAGTGTCGCTGAAGGTCGAGGGCGGACCGGAAGCCGGCAAGCCGCAGCGCTCCGCGGCCCCGTCGTCGACGACGATCGAGTAAGGCAGGGGCCGATTTCGGAGAAGTTCGCACCCAAGGAAATGGAGGAGACTGAAGATGAAGCTCGTCATCACCGTGGAGAAAATCAAGGGCCGCTGCCCCGCGTACAAAGTCGGCGACAAGATCGTGCTGGAGAACGGGTTCAAGTTCAACTTGCAGGAGACGACCGCGGCGTGCATGCACTCGCTCGCGTCGATCCTGCCCTACCACATCGCCATCTCCAAGGGCGTGCCACCCAACCGCATGGGCCTCGCGCACAAGGACAAGGACGATGGCAAGGCGTACGTGCAATGCCTCGACCCCTGCGACGAGACCGGCGGCGGCACGACGATCTTCTCCATCGCGCGCGTCGAAGACGATTGAGTTCGGAGTCCCGCGTTTAGGCGCTTAGCGCGCGTACATCGACAAATCCTTGCCGATCTTCGGCGGCGATGTGGAGTGCGGCGCAAGTTCGCCTCCGGCGGACGCCGCGCCGCTTTGGATCACAGTCGCCGGTTTGTACGAGCCGCGCGCGGGAGCCAAAGCGGCGCGCGCAATTTCGGCAGCGTATTATGTACTGCGTACTGCGTATTGCGTATTCGGATCGCGATCCGAGATACGGAATACGCAATACGAAACAGCAGTTGGAGTCGATCATGCGATTCGGCCGCCTGACCGTTCTGCTCGCCTGCCTCCAGGCTGCCGCTCTGGCCGCGGACAACGCCGCGGCTGGCCGGCCCTACCTCCTGCAACCCGCGCCCGCGCGCAACAGCGACCCGGCGTTCGCCAGCGGACGCGCGTGGTATCGAGGCGAACTCACCGACGGTGTCGTGGCCACGGCGGACGCGCGGAAGGCCGCGTGGGTGCAGTTTCCCCAGAGCTGCGGGCCGATCTGCACCATCGACCTGGGCCGCGAGCAGCGCGTCGTGGGCGTCGCGGTGCACGCGCTCGGCGGCGGGCCCGGCAACATAGCCTTCCCGATCGCCATTCGCGTCGACGCACTCGCCGCGGCGCTGGACGTGGGCCAGACCATTGGCTGGGCGACGTTCAACTTCCCTCACGAGAAGGGCAAGGGACGCCTCTCGGTCAAACGCCTCACGGCCAGCGCGAAGCCAACGACGACGCGGTTTGTGCGCGTCGAGGTCAACGGCCGGCGCAACGCGTCGCTCAGGGTCAGCGAGATCGAGGTGCTCGTGGAGCCGGCGCCGGGAGGCGCGCTCGCCGAGCCGGAGCCGCTCCCGCGCAATGTCGCACTGGGCGCGCAGTACACGGTATCGACGCCCGCGCTCCCCAGCAACCCTGACCGCGGGGGCAAGGAGTTGACCGATGGGCAATACGCCGGCGCGTTCGAGAAGCACGGCGCGTGGGCGCGCTGGCGCGGGCGGGTCGAGGTCGACGTGACGTTGCCGCGAGAGGAAAAAGTCGCCCGCGCGGGCATCGGCGCGCTGGGCGGCAACGTGTGGGGCATCGCGTTCCCGCGGCGCATCGAAGTCTACGCGCTCGCCGGCAACGTGTGGCTGCGGCTGGGTGCGGCCGCGGGCGGAGGCGTTCCCAAGCCGCTCGAAGGGCGGTTCGCGGTGCGCCGGTATGCGTTCGAGTTTGCGCCGATCCGCGCGTCGCGGTTCCGCTTCGTCGTCACTGGCACCTACATTTTCCTCGACGAGCTGACGCTCGGGGCCGCGGAGGACCGGCAGGTCGCAGGCGTTTCGCCTCGGGGCGCCATGTGCTAGGCGGAGACGTGCGCGGGCGCCGTGCCTGTGAAGGACAAAGCCGCGGTCGAGGCTGCGGCCGCGCGGCTGAGGCCGGGCGACAAGCTTGCGTTCGCCGCGCCGCTTGCGCCGGGCGACTACGTTATGCGCGTTCGCGCCAGGCCAACACAACCGGACGTGTTCAACGCGGTCGAGGTGCGCGTCAACGGTGTCGCGCTGGAGCCGCTGTGCGTGACCGTGCCCGCGTTCACGCGGCACCGACGTTACTTCCACCTGGGCGAACCTGGCGCTGAGATCGAGCTATCGTTGCGCGAAGGCCCGGCGGTCGTCGTCGACCGCTTCCGCATCGCGCCGGCGTTCGAGAATGCGCGGATCAAGAAGCTGAAGCCGATGCACATGGACACGACGCTCGTGGCGAACGGCCAGCCGGCCGCGCGGATCGTCGTGCCCGACGACGGCCGCTTCGACGCGCACGCGCGCCGGCTCGCGCAGATGATCGAGACGCGCGCCGGCGCGGCGCTCCCAGTCGTGCGCAGCCGCGACGTGAAGCGCGGGGACTATGCCAAGTTCGCGCATCTCGTGCTCGGCACGTACCTGAACAACCCCCACGTGTGGGAGCTGCATCCGAACGCCTGGGGCCGCGCTGCGGCGCCGGAGCCCGGCGCGTTTGCGGTCCGCACGTTCCACAACCCCATGGGCCTCGGCCGCAACGCGATCGCTCTGCTCGCCAGCGACGCCGCGGGCATGGACAAGGCGCTTGCGGCGGTCGAGCCGAAACTCGCAGCCGTCATGCCCAAACTGACCCTGCCTGAGCCGCCGGCGCTCACCGACGCGCGCAAGCGCGAGATCGTGGTCGAGGCCGGCAAGCACATGCGCCAGAACCTGCGCGGGTTCCTCACCCGATGGAAGCGATACGGGCCGGAAGGCTTCCGCCTGCTCGCGTACCGCTACTTCGAGCACATGGACTCGCGGGACACGATCAAGACCGACCTCTATCACTCTGGGTTCGCGGACGCGGAGCTGCACAAGCTCGTCACTTGTTGGGACCAGGTGGAGGAAACCGGCTACTACAACGACCTCGAGCGCCTGGCGATCACGAACGCGTTGTTCGAGATCGCCGAGTTCTGCCAGTTCCCCTATCAGAAATACCTCTGGGGGCAGCGCCGGCGCATGTCCGCGGCGGAGCTGCTCGCGTTCGCGCGCCAGCAGAAGCCGGCGTTGCGGTGGAACCACCAGCAGTTCCCGGCGTACTCGTTGTTCACGGCCGCGCAGTACTTCGGCACGTACTACCGGCTGCCTGAAGCCGCGGCGTGGTTCGAGTTGGCGCGCATCTGCTTCGAGCCCATGCGCGCCGCGAGCAAAGCCGGGGAGGACTGCTGGGGCTACCAAGACATCACCATGGTGCAGTGCCTCCGCTACTTCGCGGCGATCGGCGACGCCGACTACCTCCGCAGCGGAGCCTTGGAGCGCTTCCTGCGCCTGCGGCTCATCAGCATGGACAACTTGGGCAGCGCGGTGAACTACGGCGACTCGACGCCCTACGCCGCGCCGCGCGAGCCGGGCTGGCAATACCGCGACGACACGCACCGCAGCTTCCTCTCCACGCCCTGGCGGCCCGACCACGCCAAGATCGACTTCGACTCGACGCTGGGCGTGTACGTGCACCCGGTCGATCCGCTCTTTGCCGAGCGCTTCGACGCGCCGAAGGACGCGGCGATCTTCGACAAGATCTGTTTCCGCACCGCGGTTGACCCCAGCCGACACTATCTGCTGCTCGACGGCATCTCCCGCAGCCACCACGGCCACTGGGACGGCAACTCGATCAACCGTTTCTTCGACAATGGCCGCTGCTTCCTCGTGGAAGGCGACTATCTCAACGGCGACCTGAAGGACCACAACACGCTCACGTTTTCTCGCGACGGCGAGTCCGCATACCCGCCGCTGTTTTCTCTGCTTGCGGGACGGGCCGAGACTCCGCGCGTCGGCCTCACGCGCACCGTCACCCCGGACTACAACGGCTCGACGTGGACGCGCAACATCGTGTGGGCGAAGGATCGTTACTTCGTCGTGCTCGACGAATTGAAGGCCGAGCGGCCCGGCGCGTACGACGCGAGCGTGCGTTGGCGCAGCCTCGGCAAGGTCACGCGCAATGGCTCCCGCGTCTCGATCGAGCAAGCAGGAGGCGAGGTCTTCCATCTCATCAACGCGGACGGCGCCCGCATTCTGCTGCGCGACGACGCGGCCGACGGCAAGAAGAATTGGCGTCGCTATCCCCACGCGGCGCCGATCACGCGGCTCATCAGCCACCGCTTCGTCGGCGAGATCCCTGCCGGCGGCCGGCACGTGTTCCAGAATCTGTTCTACGTCGCGGGGCCGGCCGAGAAGCAGCGCTTCGAGCTGCGGCCGATCAGCGAGGGCTGTGCGCTGGTCGTGGGCGACGATGTGGCGCTCGTGGGCACAGGCACGTACAAGGCCGGGCCCATCGACATCGCCGCGGGGCTGTTCTATATCTCCGCAAACGAACTCGTCGCGGCCGCGTGCACACGACTGAACATAGCCGGGGTCGAGGTTGGCGAATCCGTTGCGGCCGACCTCACGCGGCCGCAGTTCGCGGAGCTGCGCAAGCAGGTCGCCGCGCACTTGGAGGCGCTTCGTGCGGCATCGAGGCCGGCTGAGCCTCGCCGGGCAGAGCGGCCGGCAGAGGCCGGCCTCAAGCAGACGTGGTCGCGCAACATGGGCGCCAAGATCACGGCCATTGAAGTCGCTGACATCGACGCCGACGGCAGCGCCGACGTCGTCGTGGGGTGCGCGGACGGCCGACTCGCGGTGCTCGACGCGGCGGGGAAGGCGGTCTGGGAGCGCCAGCTCGACCACCGAATCAACGACATTGCCCTCGGCTGCGTCCGCGGCGCAAAGACGCTCGACATTGCCGTGGGCTGTGACGGGCAGTCGCTCGTCGTGCTCGATAGCGCGGGCAAGGAGTTGTGGCGCGCGACGTTCGAGGCCGGCCACGGCGGGCCCGGCAACGTGTTGCGTTGCGCGATCGGCGACTTTGACGGCGACGGCAAGGGCGAAGTGGCGGCCGGGCTCGATTGCGCGCAGCAGCACGTGCTCGACGACGATGGCCAGCGTCTCGCGCGCTTCGAGGCGCGGCACGACACGAACGTGCTGGAGGCCGCGGACGTGGACGGCAACGGTTGCGACGACCTCGCCATCGGCGTGACTTATACCGAGCGGCTGCTCGTGTACTTCTACCCCGGCGGCAGAAACCAGCGCCGCGCGTTCGGCGCATCGATCTCAGGGTGCAGCTCTGTCGCGTTCGCCGACTTGACCGGCGACGGCAAGCTCGAAGCGATTTACGCGGGCAAAGACGCCGGCCTGCGCGTGTGCAAGCCAGACAAGAAGAACCGCTATCGCCTCGCGTTCGTGTGGCAGAAGTACTTGGGCAGCGACGCGCTCACGAAGGTGGTCGCCATGCACGGAGGCCAGGGAGGCAGGCCGGGGCTCGCGGTCGCGTCCATGGACGGCTTTGTCGCGCGGCTGGAGGCCGATGGCAAGATCGAGTGGATCCGCTACGTGGGCGAAAGCGTGTTCGACTTGGCTACTGCCGCAGGCGTGCTCTACGCGGCCGCGGACGACGCAGTGCTGATGCTCTCGCGTGACGGCCGCGTCACTGGATGCCTGCGGCTGGGCGGGCCGATTTCGGGCGTGCGAACCACGAGCGACAAACAATGTGTGGTCGCGCAGGGCGAGCGCGTGATGGGCGTGGGGGCCGTGGCGAAGTGAGGGGGGGCTGATCGTGGCTGCGGCGCAGAAACGGGCGAATGTTTCACGGCTAGCGGAGGCTCACTGACGTGAGCACTACAGGCGGGGCGCATGGGAGAACTCCTGCCGAAATAGCGCTTGACTGCCCCCAGGCGGTTGGCTACAATGCTTTGCTCTCTTGTGTTCCCCAACCGTGGCGCTGAGGGGCTTGTGCGTAGCAGCCATTCCTTTCCTCAGCCGTGGGTGACTGAGTGCATCGAGGGCCATTTGCGCAATCGGCAAGCGTTGGCGCCACACGTTCAACGTCATTGGCCAACAGACAACAGAAGATTGGAGTTGATGTTTTTATGGCCAAGATCGAGGTCAAGCAAGACGAACACATTCGGGACGCGCTCAAGCGTTTCAAGAAGCTCTGCGATCACGAGGGCGTGTTGAGCCGGTCTCGCCGGCGCAACTTCTACGAGAAGCCGAGCGAGAAGCGTCGCCGTGAGGCCGTTGAGCGGATGAAGAATATCCGCCGCGCCGAACGTATCCGAATGGGCTTGGTGAAGAGGCGAAGCCGGCGGCGGAGCTTCTAGGCTCTCCCCTCCCACTGCCCTCCCAATCGCCGCGTACGCGGCAGTTTCATCACCCACGCGACAGCGCCCGCCACGACCCGTGGCCGGGCGCTGTTTCTTTTGGTGCTACTCCGCCACACCTACGAGCGTCGCCACCCACGGCATCTGCCCCGCCCGGTCGAAGGGCCACGCGATCGCCTCACCCGCCTGCTCCAGATCCTCCCGCTCCGCCACCTGCGCCGCGTACGCCTCGGACACGAGCAGATGCTCCAACTCGAGCGTGTTCTTGATCCACATCACCCTTGCCTGCTCCGGCGGAGTGAGCCCGATGGTCGCCAGGCTGGCCTCGATACACTCGCGGTCGGTGTCGAAGTGGATGGGGATGCGCGCGTTGGCCGGCTTGGCTGCGGTGATCGCGTTCGTGTACATCGCGTGGGTATCGATCTTGTCCACCAGCCGCCGGTGCGTGAAGTCCGCATAGCCCACGCCGTTGGCGTTGCCGTACGTGTGCTCGGTCAGGCTGCGCACGTAGATGCGCCGCATGCGGACCGGCGAGTTGGGCTTGACGCCGGTCACGTACGGGTCCATGCCCAGCCCGCTGAACTCCTTGCCCATCTCGTCCACGACGAGCAGGTCGCCCTCGGTGAATGGCAGCTTGGCCATGAGCGCCAACGCCACCTCCAGCAGCTTCGGCTCCTCGCTCGCAAACTCGCAGGGCTCCAGGCCTACGAGCCGCGCGGTGCGGTCGTACGCGTTCTCGATGATCGCCAGGCCGAACGAGACCGGCGCCCGGTCGTTGACCACGCGGGCCACGTCCTTGACGATATCGTCCCAGGGCTGGTCGAGAATCGCCGCGTGGTAGACCTCCGCGCCCTTCTGCTTGCCCAGGCCGATGAGCATCATCTTCATGAGCCCGCTCTCGACTGGGCCGATGAACCGCGTGTGGGGCTTGATGCGGTTCACGACCGCGATGTGGTCGGCCTGCGACGCGAGCTTGTCGAGGCAGACAGGGAACCCGTGCTTGCTGCGGCCGATCTCGACCACGTCCATGCATGCGCGGATGGGCGCGCCGACCGCGTCTTCGGTGACGCCATAGCTGGCGAGCACGCTCGCCTGGCCTTCCGGGGTTGCGCCGCCGTGGCTACCCATAGCCGGCACGATGAACGGCTCGCCGCCGGCGCGCTTGACCTCGTCGCACATGGACTTGACGATGAGCGCCATGTTGGCGATGCCGCGGCTGCCGCAGGTGATCGCGACGCTCTGGCCGGGCTTGACCTTGTCGCCCAGCTTGGCCTTCGCCAACTGCGCGGCGACTTCGCCGGGGATGTCATCGAGTTCAGGCGCAGGGAAGACTTGGCGGATGGGGATGAGTTTGGGGAAGTTCATGGAGGGGTTTTCGGTGTTGGGGTGTTCGCTTGTGGCGCCCCACATCATGAACCATTGACCATCGGGCATCAACCGTTCAGAAGTGATCGGCCGCATAGAAGCACATCCCATCGAGCGCGGCCAAGTCCTGGAACTTGAGCGGCAGGGCCATGGCGGGCTCGTAGTCGGGCAGGCGTTCAGGCGCGTGGCTCACGTTGCGGGCGTTCTCGTCCAGGAATGCTTCAATCGTGGGATCGGCTGGCAAGTACGCGCAGAACGGCCCCAAGTCGTACCGCTCGCCGATCGCGGCGAAGAGCGATGGCAACGCGGCCGCGTGGCCCGCGCGATACGCGAGTTCCATGATGACGTTGTGGTTCCCTTCGCCGCGCGAGTAGGCCACCACCTCGCCGTGGGCCTCGACGACGATGAACCGCGACGGATCCTCATGCCGCACCCACTCACGGCTTGCGCGCCAGTAGTCGAGCGAGCGCCTGGCCGCGCCGGTGTGCTCGACGATGTAGTCGTCGTAGATTGCGGCGATCGCTTCGAGGTCGCGGTCCCAATCGCCCTGCCGAACCACGTAGCGGCTTGGCAACGGCCTGCGCGCGGAGTCCGTGAGGCCGAAGGCCGTGATCCGCTCGCGGACGATCTGCCAGCCGTGCTTCTCGTAAAGCTCGGGCACAGCCGCGTGCAGGAGCCCCAAGTCGTAGCCACGCGCCTGCATGTAGGAGGCCACGTCGCGCAGGATCGCGGATGCGTAGCCCTTGCGGCGATGTTCTGCCGCGGCCACGACGTTGCCCACGTAGCCCAACTTCACCGTGCGCTCGCCGATCCACATCTCCCGCTCGATGACTTGCGCCATGGCCACGACTCGCCCATCGAGCACTCCCACGCGCGTCTGATGCGGCTCATACCCTGGCGCCCGCGTCAGCATCGCCTCGTTTGCTTGCCCGGCCCAGACCGATCCGAGCAGGGCGATGGCCTGCCGCGCGTCCTCGGACGTTGCGGCTCGGACTTGGAAGGACATCGCGCACCCCATCGGCAGCCGCGTCACACTTCCTGTGCGCGCGCCTGCTCCTCTGCCGCCTTCATCTCGCCGAGCACGTTCTTCAGCGCCCGAATCGCCTCTTCGGGCTCCTGGTAGCGATCGTCCGGCGACTTGGCCATCATCTTGGCCAAGACGCTGCACAACGACTCGGGAATATCCGGGTTGTACTCGCAGGGCGGGATCGCGGTCTCCTTCTCGTGTTGCTGCACGATTTTGAGCGCGGAGGGCCCGATAAACGGCGGCCGGCCGGTCAGCGCGTGGTAGAGGGTGGCGCCGAGCGCGTAGATGTCTGCGCGGTGGTCCGCGCCTTTCGCGTCCGTTGCTTGCTCGGGCGCCATGTAGTGGGGAGTGCCGAGGCCGGAGTTCTCCTGCGTAAACCCCAGGCTTGGCTCGTCGATCACCTTGGCCAAGCCGAAGTCCGCGACCTTCACCTGCCCGGCGTTGCTCAAGAGCACGTTGTCGGGCTTGATGTCGCGGTGCACGATATTGGACTCCCGCGCGCAGGCCAAGGCCTTGGCGACGTCGATCCCGATCTCAACCGCTTCCCGCGGCGCGAGCGCGCCGTCGGTCTTGATCCGCTCCGCCAGGGACCGCCCTTCCACGTATTCCATTGCGATGTAGTGCACGCCCCGCTCGCGGCCCACGTCATACACCTGCACGATGTTGGGGTGGGAGAGCTTGGCCGCGGCGCGAGCCTCGGTGAGGAAGCGCATGATGAACTGTTCGTCCGTCAGCTCCGTGCTGAGGCGCTTGAGGACCACGACGCGCCCCAGTGCGAGCTGCTTGGCCCGATACACCGAGCCCATCCCTCCCTTGGCGATCTCCCCGATGACCAGGTACCCCCCCAGGGTCTTGCCCACGAGCGCGTCCTTGGGCCGGTCGGCATCGGCAGGGGGCTGCGTAGGGGCAAACGTGGCGCCACACTTCGCGCACCGTACGCGTGCCTGGTCCGGCATGTTCCGCGTGGGGTATTCCGCCTGGCACTTGGGGCACTGTATGGTGGGGGGAACGTCAGCCATCGTGGAGGCGGTGCAGGGGCTATACGGGGCGCACAACGCAACGCGTGTCAGTGTACCAGCGGTCGTGAGTGATGTCAAAGTCGCGGCACCGTGCTCACGCGCTCGGCCGTGACGCGCTTCTTGTAGGGCAACATTTCAGCTTTTCAGGCAGATTGGCTGCAACCACAAGTCGTTCGTGGGGGACGGCCGTCGCGGGAGACATGGCCGCCCGCCGCGTTGCCGAGCCAAGTGGCGTGTGGTATATTGGCTGGCGTTGGGGATGGAGTCCCCCTGAGAACCGCCGCGAGTACGGGCTAATGACTCCTACCAGCGTCGACGCGGCAGGAGTGCGAGTCCGCTCCGAAATACCCCCGCGTCCTCGCAGGGGTTTTCTGTTGGGTGCATGGACGACGCGCCCTGCCGGCGCAGCCCTGCGCTTGGGACGGAGACCGGAGGACTCGCCATCATGCGGCAGAAACTCGCCCTTTCCATTCTGCGCGCTGGGGTTGGGGTGCCCGCGTTCTGCCGGGTTCCGAGGGCCGCGCAACGCATATCCCACGCGGCGCTTGCCCGATGCGCGCGGCCCGCTTGGGCCGGAACGGACGCGACTTGCGCGCCTCCTGCAACGGGCGGCCAGCGGCGGTTCTTGAGAGTCGATCGAGGCAAGCTCAACAACACCGTGTCTGGGAGATCGTCCTAATGGCTATTGGATTGGCCGAACTCGTCATCTTAGGGCTCTGCGTCGACTGGCTCTTCCGCAAGCTCCGCGTCCCGGGCTTGGTTGGCATGCTGGGCGTGGGCATTGTTATGGGGCCGTACGTGCTGGCCTTGCTCAGGCCAGACTTGTTGCAGGTGTCTTCAGACCTGCGGATCATCGCGCTGATCGTCATCCTCCTGCGCGCGGGGTTCGAGTTGAGCAAGGAGACGTTGCGCCGCGTGGGGTTGCGGGCGGGCCTGCTGTCGTGCGTGCCCGCGGTTCTCGAAGGCGCGGCGATTACGGTCTTGGGGCCGCCGCTGCTCCATCTGAGCTACATGGAGTCCGCCATACTCGGTGCGGTGCTCTCCGCGGTCTCGCCCGCGGTCGTGGTGCCGCTGATGATCGATTTCATGGAGCGCAAGAAGGGCACGGGCAAGGGCATCCCCACGCTCGTGTTGGCGGCATCCTCGATCGACGACGTGTTTGTCATCGTGGTCTACAGCGTGCTCATCGGCTTCTACACGGGCGCGAAGGTGAACGTGGCGTGGAAGCTGGCCGGCATTCCCATCTCCATTATTTCCGGCATCGTGATCGGGCTGGTGTGCGGCGTGGCCTTGTATCGGCTGTTCGACCGGTTCAACCCGCGGGCCACGAAGCGGCTGCTCGTCATTCTTGGCATCTCCGTGGTGCTCGTGGCGCTGGAGCCAAAGGTGGAGGCGTTCATGCCGTTTGCCGCGCTCCTGGCGGTCATGGCCATGGGCGCGATCATTCTGGAAAAGAATGAATACATGGCCCACGAAATCTCCAAGAAGCTGGGCAAGCTTTGGGTCTTCGCGGAGATTCTTCTCTTCACGCTGGTCGGCGCGCAGGTCAACATCCACACCGCGTGGAACGCCGGGCTGGCGGGCAGTGCGTTGATCGGCTTGGGCCTGGTCGCGCGCAGCGTGGGCACGTATCTGTGCCTCATCGGCAGCCCCTACACGCAAGCCGAGCGCATCTTCGTGGTGATCGCCTACGTGCCCAAAGCCACGGTGCAGGCCGCGATCGGCGGCGCGCCCCTCCTGGCCATGCAAGCCGCCGGCATGGACACGCAGCCAGGGCAGGTCATCCTCGCGGTCGCGGTGCTCAGCATCCTGCTCACCGCGCCGGTTGGCGCCTGGGCCATCTCGCTCGTGGGCAACCGTGTCCTGGAACAGGAGGAGCGGCTGCCGGCGGGCCGGGGCGAAGCGCCGGCGTGCACGGAAGAAGACCTCGCCGCGGCCACGCGCGTGGAGGAGGTCATGGACCCCGACGTCATCGCGGTCGGCGAGGCTCAGAAGGTGAGCGCGGTGCTGCGCGCGTTCGCGGACAGCGAGTTCGTCACGTGCCCCATCGTGGACTCGCACGACGCGTTGGTGGGCATCGTGTGTTTGGACGATCTGCGGGTGATCCTGCTGGAGCACAGGATGTGGGAGTTCCTGATCGCCCACGACGTGTGCCGCCGCCTGGACTCGGCGCCCCATCCCGCGGCCTCCCTGAGCGAGGCGCTGCCCGTCTTGCGCGCGGCCGGCCTTCAGCAGATGCCGGTGGTCGAGCCCGACACCGGGCGGGTTGTCGGGATCCTCGACCGAGAGAAGGCGGAGCGCCATGTGAGGGAACAATGGCTCGAACTCCAGACGAGCGGCCTCGCGGGCGAAGCATCGCCAGAGGGCGAGCCGCAAGGCTCGTGACCGGAAAGGAGTGTTCGTGAAGCAGAAGCCAAACGCGATTGACGTGCATGCGAACCACAAGCGCGGCATTCTGTCCGCGCTGCGGCTTCTCGATCAGATGTTGTGCGAGATCGAAGAGTACGCGCAGGGGCGCGAGGTGGCTTCCGTTCTCTACCGGGAGCGCAACACGCTCACCGCGGCCCAGAAGCAGGCCCTCACGTCCGAAACCGCCGCGATGAAGCAGGAGTTGAAGGAGATCAAGGATCGGCTTGGGCTCGCCGCGCGGAAGGAGAGCGTGGCGCGGGAGATCTGGGCCAAGAGTTCGGGGCTGTGGGAGACGCTGGTCGAGACGACGAGCCGGCATCTGAAACGATACGGCCCTGTGTCCGAGGAATTGGCCGAATTCCTCGACCCTCGGATCGAGCAGCTCATCGAGCATCTGCTGAATCTCAGCCGCTTGTCGCGCGGGGAGGCGCTCGGCGAGGACCGGCCGGCCGGCGACGACGCGAATGGCTCCGCCCCGGGCGCGGATCATGACTCGCGGGAAGAAGCCCGCCCTCCCTTATGAGGAGCGCCGCGGCGCCGCCGGCCCGCTCGACGCCGCGCGACGCCTTTCGGCCTTGACATAGTGTCAGAATGACGCTATAATAGCGTCATATGAACACGAAGTCAGACGCGGCGGTGCACACGGAAACCATCGAGCCGATGGCGGTGGCGGTGGATTGTGTGGTTTTCGGCCTGGACGATGAAGACCTCAAGGTGCTGCTGATCGTGCGGGACCAAGCCCCGTTCGAGGGCCACTGGGCGCTGCCCGGCGGTTTTGTCGGAAGGGACGAAACGCTCGAACAGGCGGCGCGGCGGGAGTTGGAGGAGGAGGCCGGCCTCAAGCGGGTCTATCTGGAGCAGTTCTGCGCGTTCGACGCGATCGGGCGGGATCCCCGCGGCCGCGTGCTCTCCGTGGCGTATTATGCGCTCGTGAACGTGCGCGACCACCGCGTGCGCGCGGCCACGGATGCGCGCCGCGCGGCCTGGGTGGCCGTTAAGAAGGCGCCGCCCTTAGCCTTCGACCACAAGACCATCCTGCGCCTCGCGCTCCAACGGCTGAAAGAGAAGGTCCGGCATCAGCCCACCGGATTCGAGTTGCTGCCCCCCAAATTCTCGCTCTCGCAGTTGCGGAACCTCTACGAGACGATTCTCGAACGCTCGTTGGACAAACGCAACTTCCGGCGCAAGGTGCTGCACCTGGGATTCCTCGACGACACGGGCGAGGTCGAAACCGGCGTATCGCACCGCGCGGCCCGGCTCTACCAATTCAACAAGAGCAAGTATCGGCGCCTCGTTCAGGAGGGCGTGAACTTCGAACTCTAATCATTGAGGGGATGGAGTCCCCCCGAAGAACCGTCCGCTGGCGGACTGATGACTCCTGCAACATGTCGCTGTGTCGCAGGAGCCATCGCCATCGCCATCGCCATGGACGATAAGCCCTGCCCACCGGCAGGGCTTTTTTTGTGGACTCAACGGAAGCTGAGACGCCCCTATGGCTGAGAGAATCTTCTTCAACGTGCTGCAAGTGTTCGTCGTGATGGCGGCCTCGCCGCTCCTCAAGGGCGTGCACCTCTGGCTCAAAGCCCTGGTCCAGTCCAAGCGGGGGCCGAGCGTGCTTCAGCCGTATCGTGATATCTGGAAGCTCTTCCACAAAGACGAGATCGTTTCAGATCAAAGCTC
>JAJRTI010000474.1 GCA_024278415.1 Planctomycetota bacterium
CCCCGCGGCCGTCGAGCTGCTGCCCGGCACGGAGGACTTCGATTCGGCCCAAGCCACGTACCATTGGGCGTTCACTGAGGCAGGCACGAACGACAACGGCGAGCGCCTGCGCCGCGACGAATGGGGCTGCCTCCAGCGCGTGCCGGCCGGCGAGGAGTCCGCATACGTCGTCATCGAGAAGCCTATGGCCAACGGCATCGACCTCGACAACTACACGTGGCCCGACATATCCGTCACCGACGCTTACTTCGCGCGCCTCGCCCAAGCCGTCGCCCCCTACCGCGACCGGTTTCTCTGCGGGTACATCGATCCCGGGCCGTTCCTCATTGCGTTCAACCTCATGGGCTACGACGGATTGCTTATGAACCTGTACGACAACATCGAGGGCGTGAAGGCGGTCGTCGAGCGCATCGTCGATTACCAATGCCAACTGGTGAAGCGGTGGAAGGCCGCGGGCGCGCACATGGTGAACGTGATCGACGAGTTCGCCGGGAGCGGCGGGCTCATGTTCAGCCCCCACGTGTGGCGCGAGCATTTTAGGCCATACTTCGCTCGGCTCATCGAGGCGATCCAGGCCGAAGGCATGTACTGCGGCTTCTGCCTCGACGGCGACGTGCGCGACGTGCTGCCGGAGTTTGTTGACCTGGGCCTGGACGTGCTCGACGTGCGGCAGATGAACTGCATGGGCATGGACGCGGTGGCCGCGCTGTGCCAGAATGTTTGCGTCAAGGCGAGCATCGACATGCTCACCACGCTCGCCACCGGCGCGCCGGACGACGTGCGCCGCGAGGCGCGGGCGCTCGTGGAGCGTTTCGGAAGCCGCCACGGCGGGTTCATCGCGCTCACCCTCAAGTGGCATCGGCCTGAGTATCCGGCCGCCAACGTGGCCGCGTCGATAGAAGCGTTCAACGCCTGTCGTTAGTCCGTAGCTGCATGCGCCAGCATGCGGGATATGCCGGCTCAGAAGTTCTTCCCGCAGCCTGGCGGGTGCGGCTACGCATAGGAGTCTCGAATGGATCTGTTCTCTCTCGAAGGCAAGACCGCGCTCGTGTCCGGCGGGAGCCGCGGTTTGGGCCTCGGCATCGCCAAGGGCTTTGCGCAGGCCGGCGCGGACATCGCTCTGCTCGCGCGTAGCGAGGACCAACTCAAGAAAGGCGCAGCCCAGATCGAGGCGCTCGGCCGGAAGGCGTGCTACGTGGTGTACGACTTGGCTGACGCCAAGGGCATCTCAGCCGCGTTCGAGCAAGTCGTGGCGGACACGGGCGGCGTGGACATCTTGCTCAACTGCGCGGGCATCCAACGCCGCGGGCCAGCGGAAGAGTTGTCCCTCGACGACTGGCAGGCCGTGCTCGACGTGAACCTGACCAGTTTTTTCGCCATGTCGCAGGCGTTCGCCAAGCACTGCATCGCGGCAGGCAAGCCGGGTAAGATCATCAGCATCGGCTCGCTGGGATGTGAAGCTGCGCGGCCGACGATCGCGCCCTACACCGCGGCCAAGGGCGGTGTGAAGAACCTCACCATGGCCCTCGCGATCGACTGGGCCAAGTACCACATCAACGTGAACGCGATCGGCCCGGGCTACTTTCAGACTGAGATGACCGAGCCGCTCTACACGGACCCCCAGTTCGACGAGTGGGTGCGCAGCAAGACGCCCCTTGACCGCTGGGGCACGCCTGAGGACCTTGTCGGCGCGGCGGTGTACCTCGCGTCGAAGGCCTCGGACTTCGTCACGGGCCAGATCCTCTACGTTGACGGCGGGTGGCTGGCGAACCTGTAGCGGACACGAAGTCGGAGGCCACCAAGGCGCCACGGCACGAAGGTGCGCGACGTGGCGGGACCATGCCTGCTGCGGCAGCTTGAAACGCATTGCGGAGGACGCGGGCCAGGCCCCTCACTATTGGCTCATCGCCGGTTGCCCGTCGAGAATCGTCGTCACAATGCGGCGCCGCTCCGGCAGCCGCGCGCCCATATCCGCGAAGCCTCCCACGTCGTACACGGCAAGTTCGTAGTTGCGCCGGTCCAGCAGCGACAGCGCGTGCAGCGTGCGCACGGTCACTAGCTCCGCGGTCCATTCGCGGTGCCGGCCCGCGATGATCTCTTCGAGCATCTCTTTGGCCTTCTCCCGCGGCTTTCCCCCGGCCCAAACAAACGTGTCGACGGCCTCCCGCAGGCCATCCACGCCGCGCACATACGCGCGGCGCAGGCGCTGTGTGGCAGGCCCTGGCTCCAGACCGTACAGTTCGCTGAACCGGTCGAGGCCCACGGAGACGTCATCGCGGCCCAACGCCACCGCGGCGCGGATCGCCTGGCGCAGGGACTTGCGCCACCCCCCCTTCGGCCACACCACGCGGCCTTCGGCAATGGATCGTTCCACGGCCTCGATGGTCGGGACGGCCTGCACGAGCCGCTTCAGCCCGCGGTCATCAAGCAAGTACGCCGTCTGCACCGCGCGGAGCGCCTCGCCTTGGCATTCCAGTTCTGGGTCGCGCTCCATGAACGCCGCGAGTTCGTCGAGTTCCGCGCCCCACTCCTTGCGCAGCCGCTTGTAGAAGAGGATCGTCTCCTCTCCCGCGTGGACAGACGCCATATCCTCGACACATCGCGAGGGGCCAGCCTCTGGTTCCAGACAGCCGAGATACGCGGCGTCGAAGCGCGCGCGGATGGCGGACGCCTCGGCGATGACCGGCCCGCGCATGCGGGTGATCTTGCGCAAGCACGCGTCGAAGTCGGCCTTTTCTTGCTCCGTCTCCACGTCGGCCAGCACGTTGAGGATAAACTCCTTGCCCCATCGCGCCGCGGCCAGCGCGCCGCGGAAGCTCCAGCAGACCATGCGCAGCGGCAGGCCGACGATCTTGAACACGCCCTTGGGCACGCCTAGCGCGCGCTGGAGCCGGCCCATGTGCATCTCAGTCTGCACGTCGCGGCCGAAGACGCGGTGATACAGCCGGTAGGGATTGATCGTGATCGTCTGCGACAGCGCGTAGGTGCCGAAGATGGTCCGCACCATGCGGGAGCGCTCATGCCGCAGCTTGGCCAGCACGCGGTCGCCGAACTGCTCGCGAACGCGCTCGTCTTGGCCCTCGTCCACCACGAGGAAATGCATCGCGTTGAAGTCGTTCGTGAAGTAATTGTCGCCCCGCACCGGCGGGCCGCCGCGCAGCCATGCATCGTACTGCCGCCACAGCTCCGCATCGCCGCGAATCGCGCCGTCGCCCACGTCGCGTAGGGGCACGGCAGACGCGTTGAAGTCCGACACGAGCCGGCCGGTCTGCTCCGCGATGCTGCGGCAAATGAACGTGAGCCACAGGTTCGGGCCAAAGGGCGCAGCGAGCCGTGCGAGACGCTTCATGTCCTTCGGACTGTAGCGGATTTGCCGCAGCACGCGGCGCACGGTGATGTTCCCCAGCAGTTGCTCGATGGTCTTGCAGTCGGTCTCGTGGAAGAGGGCCCCGTCGATCGCGTCGCGGTAGAGTTGCACCACGGTCGCCCCATTGGGATGGTGGATCGACGACGGCGGGAACCCGCGGGCAATGACGTGGATCGCTTCGAGCACGAACCCAAGCCGCGTCATGCTCAACTCACGCGACGTGAACACGCCCCCCCTGGAGTCGGTAGGGAAGAGGGCCCGCTCGTACGCGAGATCCTCGACCGCGAAGCCGGGATCCGTGCGGCGACGCTCCTCCAGGAGCCGATTGACCTTCGCGGTGAAGTCGGCCTCCATGCGCTCGACTGCGGCCGCACCATTCTGGAGCACCGTCTCGTCCAGCAGCACCTCGTCGTAGAACCACGCGAGGTCGGCAAACATGGTGGGCTTCTTCGCGTCCTCCATGAGGTTGAGAAAGCTCGCCTCGGCCACGTTCTTGTAGTCGGACGTGACGCGGCGGGACTTGCGCGCCCAGCTCCAGCCCACGAGCGCGAGGCCAAGGAACGGCAGGGAGATGAGCACGAAGTTCCACCCGAAGGACTGCCGCGCCCGGCGAGCCAGACGCAACGCGAAGTAGTCCACGCCCACGCCGGTAACAGGGATCTCGATAAGCGGGCCGCTATCGGTTCGTATGCGCAACACGTCGTCGCACACGCCGGGCACGGAAGGCTTGAACCGAAGCGCGAACGTCACCCGCTTGCCGGGTTTGATGGTCGTGCGGGGCTTGGGCACCTTTTCCAAGGCGAACACGTTGCCGTCGCGCAGCGTTACCGACAGCACGGCCACAGCCGGGCCGCCCTTGGGCCCGTGGTGCGCCAACCGGACCCGCATCTTCGGCGCGCGTTGGAGGCACACGGCTTTGCCAAGATCTAGACGCGCAGGCGCCGGCGCCGGCTCCGGCGCCACGTCAATGGTGCGCGGTTTAAGCCGCGCGATCTGAGGCCCAAAGATCTGCTGCACGACCAAGCCGAACAGCGCCCCCATCGCCCCAACTGCGAACAGCACGATGCCGCGGCGCTTGCCCGCTTTGAACATGGCCTGGCCCAGGTAGTTCAGCAACTGCGGCGTCGTCACGATGCCGTTGAAGTCGCAGATGTACGTGAGCAAGGCCTGCACGCGCGCGATGATTTTGGCAAGCCTGGAGCCCGCGCCCAGCCTGCGGCGTTCAAGGCCGGCCGCACCCAGCTTGGCCTCCGGCCGTCGGCGCCGGAACACGCGCGTGATGCGATCGAGCGTGCGCAGCAGCAACGAGTTCTCGATCTCACCCACAATCGCCTTCACCAGTTCGCCATACTCGCCGGCTTGCGCACCGTCGCGCTGGCCTAAGCCCTCCAGGAAGCGGCGAACGCCATCGAGGCTGATCTCGTAGTCTTGGTCCAGCACGCGCCGGTTCTTCTCCACGGACTTGGCCACCCGGCTGTACAAGAACCACAGCGCACGAATCACGCGCACGAACCGCGCCAGCCGCGCCAACCGAGCGACTCGTGCAAGCCGCCCCCACCGCAGGCCCCACCGCGCAATGCCCGCGAGCGGGATCGACGCGACGAAGTCGATCCAATGCCCCTTGAAGTACCAGGCCTTGCTCGGAGAACAGGCCAGCTTGAAGAAGAACTCTGCCAAGAAAATGACGCAGATGCCCGTGTCGATCCAGACAAACGCCACCAGCGTTGCAGGGCTAAGTTGATCGCCCCATCCAAACTCGACGATCAGCATCCCAATGATGCCGAAGATCAGCAACATGATAAGCGCATCGAGCGCTCGCACGCTGGCCCTGCTGCCCAACACCTCGGCGCAACGCTCGTAGAGTCGGGCATCGAGCACGTCATTCCGCAGCCGTTTGCGCAGACTCCCCAAACGGCTCAGGCTCCAGCGCAGTTGGCCGCATTGCTTCTTCACGTCGGCCCCTTGCTGCGCCTTCAACTCCCTGAGCTGTCCCCTGCACTCGCCCCTCAGGGCCTCCGCGCGCGCCAGCAATTTGTCCAATACGCCTGCCCCCTCGCCGCTGAGCAGCGCGGCCTCCGTCTCCTGAGCAAGTTGCTCGACGCTCTCGACGATCGAAGTGGTGTTGATCTTGGGATCGGTCATGGGCGACATACATAGGAGGTGACGGCAGCCCCGATGCGCCCTGGGCGGGGTTCAACTGTTGCGGCGACGCCAGTCACTACTGCTTGTAGCACGCTCGTCAGAGCGTCTCCGCCGCCGGGGACGCGATGTGTCCGGCTTTGTAGCCCCACACACAGCAGCAGAACGCACTAACGTGGGTGCTACGAACGGGCGGCTCGCTCGATTATAGCAGGGACGCTTGACTTGTGGAGGATGATGTGATTGCCTACGCCGCGCTGGTCATTCGTCATTCGTCATTCGTCATAGCGTCACTTGCTTCTCGCATCTTGTGGAGTTCCTCATGCTACAGCTCGGCGCAGGCATCGTTGGCTTCGGCTTCATGGGCCGCACGCATTCGTATGGCTACTCGAACCTTCCGCTCTTCTTCGATCCCCCGCCGGCCCGGGTCAAGCTTGTGGGCGTGTGCACCGCGCACGAGGAGACCGCGGCCAAGGCGCAGGAGGTCATGGGCTTCGAGACCGCTACGACCGACTACCGCGAATTGCTTGCACGCGACGACATTCAGATCATCAACTGCTGCACGCCCAACAAGGACCACAAGCAACTGCTGCTGGACGCGATGGCCGCGGGCAAGCACGTGTACTGCGACAAGCCCCTCGCGCTCGACGCGGCCGAGGCGCGGGAGATCGCCGCGGCATCGAAGCTCGCCGCCGGCAAGCTTCAGATGGCGTTGAACTATCGCTTCCTGCCCGCGACGCTGCGTGCGAAGCAACTCATGGACGCCGGCGCGCTCGGCGAGATCTACCACTTCCGCGCCTGCTACCTCCACGCCGGCTACATCGACCCCACGCGGCCCATCAGTTGGCGGCTCATGAAGTCGGAATCCGGCGGCGGCGCGTTGTTCGACCTGGGCTCGCACGTGCTCGACCTCATGTACCACCTGCTCGGAGAGTATGCGGGCGTCTCAGCCTTGTGCGAGACGATCACCAAGGAGCGGCCCATCAAGGGAGAGCCGGGCAAGATGGGCCAGGTCGAGGTCGACGACGTGGCGATCCTCAACGTGCGCATGCGCGGCGGCAGCTTCGGCACCATCGAGGCCACGCGCTTTGCGACCGGCGCGCAGGACGAGTTGCGGTTCGAGATCCACGGATCGAAGGGCGCGATGAAGTTCAACCTTATGGACCCCAACTGGCTCTACCTCTACAAGGTTGACGACGAGGGCGGCGACTATGGCGGTGACCGGGGCTTCAAGCAGATCGAGTGCGTGCAGCGTTACCCCGCGCCGGCCGTGCTGCCCGCGCCGAAGGTGTCGGTGGGGTGGATTCGGGCGCACATGGAGTCGATCTACAACTTCGTGTGCAACATCGTGGAGGACCGGCCCACGTCGCCCAACTTCGTGGATGGGGCACACATCCACGACGTGATGGACGCCGCGTACCGTTCGGCCGAGTCCGGGCAATGGGTAGACGTGCCGGCGCTGGGAACATAGTGCCTGGGGATCGACACCATGTTGTCGATGTCATCGCTCGCCAGCACGGGGCTTGCCCCCAATGCCGCTGACTTAGCGTTCTCCAGCGCCGTAGGCGCGGCAGTCAATAGCCAGGCGGCGGGGGTCAACGGCCGCCCGGGAGCCCAAGGCGTGAGCCTTGGGAACGCTGATCGCTAGTGTCGCGTCCCGCAAGTTCGTTTACCCAATCGGAGGGTGCGTAGGGCGGGCCATGCCCAATGCCACGAACTTAGGGTGTAGCGCGTCACGCGTTGCGATGTTGGTCCTTGCGCTGGGACACCGCATCCAGCCAGC
>JAJRTI010000475.1 GCA_024278415.1 Planctomycetota bacterium
ATTATGGGCGCCAACCCCATCAACGGCGGCTCGCACCTGTCGCGATTCGTCAACGCGGCCATGAAGTCCTACTTCACGCCGGACCGCGTGCTGGAGATGCTCGCGCAGTGCGAGGGCGTCGGCATCAATGCGTGGCAGTCCTGCCCACCTAACCTCGATTTGTACCGCCAGCACCGCGACGCCGGCGGCAGAGTCCAGTACATCTCGCTCGGGGCTGATCGCGAGGACGCCCCGGACCAACTCCAACACATCCTTGATGCGGGCGCGATCGCGGTCGCGCATCATGGCGAACTCACCGACTCGTTCTTCAAGGCCGGGCAGATCGACAAGGTGCGCGAGTACTTGCGCCGGGTCCGCGACGCGGGCGTCAGGGTCGGAGTGTCCACGCACATGCCGGCCGTCATCGATCACGTCGAGAGCGCAGGCTGGGACGTGGACTTCTACATGTGCTGCGTGTACGAACGCCACCGCACGCGGGAGGAGCTAAAGGCGCTGCTGGGGCGCGTGCCCATCCCCATTCGGGAGGTTTACTTGGAGGAGGATCCCCCGCGCATGTTCGCGGCCATGCGCGCGACGGACAAGCCTTGCCTCGCATTCAAGGTCCTCGCGGCCGGGCGGCTCTGCGACCGACAGGAGACGGTCGAGCAGGCGTTCCGCCAGACTTTCGAGCAGATCAAGCCCACCGACGCGGTCATCGTGGGCATGTGGCCGCAGCATGAGGACCAGGTGGGGATCAACGCGGGGTACGTGCGGCGATTCAGTGCGCTGAGCCGGGGGTGAGCCTACTCTCCGCCCTGCTCAATCAGCGCCAGGAGCCGCTCCAAGAACCCCCTGATGTCCCCCAGCTCGCTGGCGACGATGTGGTGCACCATGTGCATGTCGATGCGGTTGTAGAGGTGGACCACACGGTTTCGGAACTGGACCATCTTGACGTAGATCGCCGCCCGTTCATCGCTGATCAGCCGTTGCTCCCTGAGCACCTCAATGACGTCCACGCTGCTTGCTGGGGTGCGCAACCCCAGGCTGCTCGCCACGTACGCCGCGACATCGACCAGCGCTTGGACAGACGTCTGGAGCAGGTGAAGTGCCGATGTCGTGTTCCGGAAATCGCCCACGAACGTATCATAGTCGTCCACCGGCAACTGGCGAAGCCGGTCGAGATTGTCGACGACCAGGTCGATCTTCGTTTGCACGTCGCGCACGTTCACAGTTGCGCAAGCCTCCTGCGGACGCCCTGCATATGGTAACGCTCGAACAACCGAAGCGTGGGCAGGAAGTCAAAGTAGCGCGAGAGCAGATCTGCCTCATACTTCGCACGTTCCTCGCAGCTTCGCTCATATAGCAGTGTCCCCCGGCTCACAACTCCGAACTGGAACGCCAGCGGCTGTTCAGCCAGAACGACGAGGTCCACAGGAGCGCTGGTCGCCCGCTGGACGGCCGTCTCGATCTTGGCAAGCTGCTGCGCCCCGTCGGGCGTCGCTGCTCCCGGCCCGTTGAAGACCACGCCGATGTCGAGATCACTGCCCGGACGCGCCCGGCCTTCACAGCGTGACCCAAACGCATATGCCGCCACCAAGCCGAGGCAATCCCTCCAGTCCACCGCCCGCCTCAGACCGTCCAAGAGAGCATCGTGCGCGTCCGCGCCTGCCGGCCGCAGTGTCGCCTTGCCCCGCGACAACCCATGAACATCTGTCTCGTGCTGTAGCATGTTTGGCCGGACAAAACTCGGAGAAGAACTGCCCTTTGCAGGATGCAACACGAACGCGTACGAGTCTATCCTCGCTGCCGGGCACTGTCAAGGTTGCGACTGGGGCAAGAGTCTGGTATCCCTCTTGGCTGTGCCGATTGCCCCATGCCGCGGCCCGCACGCGACCGAGCCGCGATGCGAAACCTCCCTTTCGCCCTCCTTGCCGCTATGCCCATCTCCACACACATCTGTTGCCTCCTCATTCTGCCCGTGGCTGCATGGCCGCAGGAGAACCTCCTCCTCAACCCCGGCTTCGAGTCCGGCGTCCAGGCCTGGCGCACGCTGGGCAGCCCGCGCTACCAGGTGCTCGCCGCGGCCGGGCGCAACGGCTCCAAGGGCCTGCGCTACCAGAAGCTCAAGGACGATGGCGGACCCAAGGAGAACTCGCACTTCGACCAGGAGGTCGACGTCGAGCCCCAGTCATTCTACGTGGCGAGTGCGTGGGTGAACGCGGGGGCCGGCCTGCGGCCGGTGCTGCGCATCGCGACAATGGACTGGGCCACGCTCGCGCTCGCCATCGCTGAGCCGAAGCCAGGCTGGCAGGAGATCCGCACGCAGGTCAAGACCGGCCAGCACAAGCGCCTGCGCTTCCAACTCTTCCTGGGCGCCAAGACCGACCGCCGCGAATCCGCGATCGGCACGACTCGCTGCGACGACGCGGTCCTGCGCAAGTGCTCGCCGCAGGAGATGAAGGCGATGCGCTCGTGCAACGTGACGGTCGACGTCGGCAAGAGGCTGCGCCCAGTCAACCCGCTCTTCTTCGGCGTGAACTCGCTCTTCTGGATCGAGACCGACCAGGCGGTTGCGGACGGCAAGATCGCCAAGCAACTCAGGGCCATGCCCTGCACGCTGCTGCGCTACCCGGCCGGCGAGGCCGCGGATAACTACCACTGGAAGACGCACACGCTGAACAACAAGAAGAGGTGGCCCTCCCGCGACACGCCCGACAACATGGACACGGACGAGTTCATGGCCTGGCGCAGCCAGATCGGAGCGGAGCCGATCTTCGTGGTGAACCTCGAATCGTGCTACGTGAACGGCGATCCCGCGGCTGGGCCCAAGGAGGCCGCGGAGTGGGTGCGGTACTGCAACAAGGACAAGGGCTACAACGTGCGCTACTGGGAGATCGGCAACGAGACCTACCTCAAGGGCACGTACTTCCCCATGACCGCCAAGCAGTACGCGGACGCGTTCGTGAAGTTCGCCAAGGCCATGAAAGCCGTGGACCCGACGATCCAGATCGGCGCGATCGGCCCCATGGGGATCGACGCCCCCGCGGCGATCGAGCGAAACAAGCGCGGGCCGGCGTGGTGGCCTACGGTCCTCGATGCGGCCGGCGACTTGCTCGGGTTCGTGGTCGTGCATCGCTACTATAACGTAGCGGATTACCAGCGCTTCGAGTGGGGCGCGCTGCGCGTGGACGAGCCCATCGCCAAGCTCCGCAGCTTGCTCGAAGAGCGCTACCCCGGCCGCTACATCCCCATCGCTCTAACCGAGTGGAATACGTGGCGCAAGACGAAGGCCCGCGGCATCGCGCAAGCGCTCATGGTCGCGGAACTCATCGGCCGCTACCTCGAGGGGGGCGTGGACATGGCCAACTTCTGGCCCATGCGCCTCACCGGCAAGAAGTCCACGTTCCGCTCGCTGCTCGATAGCGACACCAACGAGCCGCGTCCTCCCTATCACGTGATGAAGCTCTTCGCATCGAACCTCGCGCAAGGCTGGTCGCAGGATCTTGTGGCCGCGCCCATGGCCAAGGTTCTTGCGCGCGCGTCGCACTTGGTCCAGGCCGACGCGTCGAGCGTGCAGGTCTACACGTGCGCCGGCCTGAGCGCCGATGGCCGCAAGCTGGCGGTCTTCCTCGTGAACAAGTCGACGTGGCCGCAGGGCATGGAGGTGAAGGTGAGCATCGCCGGCTTCCCGACGTCGGCCGCAGAGATGACCACCTTGACCGCGCCGGCGCTGGGGTCGGAAGACGTGGTGCTAAAGACGCTGACGCTCAAGCCCATAGACGGCCAGATGCAACTCAAGCTGCCGCCCCATTCACTGACAGTGGTGCAGGTCCACGAGTAGAGGGACTGGGCAGCTCTGGGGTCGATGCGGCGTGGCCAACATTATGCAAGATCCAAGCCGCCTCCATCTTTGACAACCCATCGAATCGCCCTATAATCAATTGGGCGTAACTCGCGCGCCGCTCTCTTAGACGATCTTGGTCTGCCCCATACGAGCGTCTGGGCTTCCCTCTTGATGCCCCTATCGACGCAGTGGAGGCAAATGTGGTGACTACAACAAGTACGGAAACCAAGCTGGCTAATGGCGCGACGAAGTCGCACAGGCATAAAGCCTTGGGCTTTAGCCCAAGGTCACCGATGCCAATGGGCACAGCGCTCTGAAGGAGCGCCGGAACGGGGCACGGAAACGGGGCCGCATGCGGCGGGACATCGGCCGGCTCCCCCGCGCCTACAGCGCGGGGGCCTGTGCCTGCCGCCTTTGTCCTTGGGCTGAAGCCCAAGGCTATACCCCGGCACCCCGTCGGGGTGCGTGCATGAGCCTTCGTATTGGGCGGAGCGCGAGTTACGCTCTAATCAATTATAGACAGTTCCTCCCAGGAGAGGCGAGAACATGGATAGCACATTGAGTTACATCGAAGCCCTTGCGCGCGAGACGAAGAAACCGCAAGAGGAGGTCATGACACTAGCCTTCCGGGTGGGGGCGAGGCAATTGTGGCGAGAGCATGTGCTTGGCCAATACTTGCGCAGGCAAGTATCGCGAGAGGCAGCGGTCGAAGCGGTGGGCATTGACTAGGTGGAGTTGGCGGAGAAGCAGCGCGACGCCATGCAGGAGGATATCGCATGGGCAATGGGGGAATAGTGGCGCAGAAGGAGACGGCGATCATGGACCTCAGGGAATCCGTAGCCATCGCCACGGGCGCGTATACGCGGACGCTGATCGCCCTGGGGAATACCACATCAGCCATCAACCATCCGCCGCCACCGCGACGATAGCCGCCGCCTGGCCTTCGGCCGCGTACGGGTGCATGAACGGCCGCGTGTGCTCCTCGCCCTTCTCATGGACGGGGCCGATCTCGTACACGTAGCCCGACACCGGGGCCCGCACTTCGATCGTGTCCAGCCGGTCCACAGTGAACATGTGCCCAAGCGACTCGCCCTCCTCGATCCAGTCCGCAGGCTCGCGCCCGGCCGGCACGAAGACGCCCGCGGCCGGCGCAGGCGCCTCCACCATCTCCGCGTCGTTGATCCAAACGACTGGCTCGTCCTCCCCCTCGATGTTGCCGGGCAGCATGCCGAAGTGCCGGAAGGCATTGCGCAGACCGCGCAGCCCCATCTCGATCTGCCGCGGCCAGAAGCCATACTACCCAGCGAACTCGACCGCGACGGTCATGCGATCCGTGTCGTGGAAGTAAGCCGATAGGGTGCACGGCGTGGCAGGCTCGACACGCGGTGCAATCACCTCATGGGCGTAACTTGCGCTCCGCCCAATATGGAGGCTCATGCACGCACCCCGACGGGGTGCAGGGATATAGCCTTGGGCTTCAGCCCAAGGACAAAGGCGGCAGGAACAAGCCCCCGCGCTGTAGGCGCGGTGGAGCCGCCCGATATCCCGCCGC
>JAJRTI010000476.1 GCA_024278415.1 Planctomycetota bacterium
GGAGCGCTCCGCTTGTAGTGGCGACCGTCAGGGCGCCCTCTGCGCCGCTGGCGATTCGCCACCCGAGCGGAAGGCCCTCACGGGCCTACTACAAACGCGACGTCGCCAGCTTTCGGCGCCCCAGCACAGGTAGGACAACTGGGGTTTTGCAAGTGGCTCTGTTCATATGATGCCAGTGTGTCCGTCTCCTCCGTTTGGTGGGGCGACGTCAACTGCGCGGCGGGAAAACTGACAGAAGCGCTTGGTGGATCCGACGGTTGATACGCCCGGCATGCAGGAGTTCATCCAGACAGCGATAGGCCTCCGCATGGGCAATGATCCCCTCACGCGCGGCGCGCAGAACCTGGCCCGCGATGCCCGATACGTGGATGTCCAACGTCTGGGCGGCCCTTCGACCAATGGTTTCTTCGATCAAGAGCGGCAGCCGCAACTCAAGAGCAAGTTGGATAGCGTCTTTCTCCGCGTCGTGCAAGCGCTCCGCCTCAGGAACTCGCCATGCTAGCGAAGCCTGGCGGATTTCGATGAGGTCGTCAATCCCAAAGTGGCGCAGATAGTCCTGAGCCCGCGAGAACCCATGCGACGCTAGCTCCTCGGTCACAGTGGGTGGCGCGATGATGGTCGCATAGAGCCTGCGCATCAGATCGTAGCCGCCAGTGAGCTTCTCCAGCGAGATGAGCGGCCCTGTGTTGCTGACAACTCGCCCGGCCTCACTCATGCCCGCGTCTCGGCTGCCAGGGTTTCCGCGTCATCTCCTAGCACAGAGAACCCGTACTTGGGCAGCAGCTCTTCGAACTCGCGGCGCGTGATACCAAGCGCGTCGCAGGCCTCCTTCTCGGAGTACTCGCGGACGTGATACAGCGTGGCGACTAGCGCCTCTCGAAGGTGGGCTTCACCGAGTTGCGACAGCCTCGGCGTATCGGGTAGTTCCATGGTGATCTTCATCTTGGGCCTCGATGTGCTGTGGTGGCGTCGCAGTCACTATGGTACCGTTCTCCTGGTCAATCGGCAACGTCCCACATCCCAACGGCCATCATCTCCTTCGCCGCAGTCCAGGCGCCGCAGGGCCTGCCTGGCGTGAGCGGGACTCAAGCGGAACGCGCGCTACAAACGCAGAGGGCTACTTCCGCGTCATAGACACGCGCACCTCGTTGCCGAGGCCGGAGTCGCACTCGAAACGTACCTGCGTTTCGCCAGGCGGGAGCGTGGGCAGCGCGCCTTGAACCCGCAGCGCCTTGACGCGGCCCGCGCGGTCGAGGAGTTGGCATTCGCCGGACCGCTTGAGCACAATCACATCGCCAGCAGCTAGGGTCACGGGGAATCTCAGCGTCGCATTGCCGATCACGACGCGCGGGTTGACGACCTCTCGCTTGGGCGTCGCTCGCAGCGCGCGGAGGCCGTCGATCCAGCAGGCGGTCGAGCCCTTTCGCGGCACGCCGACGAGGTAGAGGACGAGGGCGTTGACGCGGCTCTTATCCACTTCGCCGATGGCGGGCTGGGCGAGTTCGCAGTAGCGCCAGGCGCCCGCGTCGAGCTTGACGTAGTAGTCCGCCGCGCCGCCGCTTGCGTCGCGCAGTTGCACCTTGAGGAACGCGCCCTTGCCGTCGCCCTTGACCCAGAGGCCGAGGGCTTGCATCGCGGAGAGGTCGAGCGGCGGGTCGAACGTGCGCACCGCGGCCGCCCAGCCGGACTTGTCGCTGAGCGTGCTCTCGGCGCGGAAGATCGCGCAGCGCTCGCCAAACTTCGCGCCGCGGGCTTTGCACTCGAACGACGCGGCCACGCCTTCCTTGGCCATGCCCTTCTTGCGCGGCCCTGCCACGAGCGCGGCGTGCTGCTGTTGGTTCTCATACGCTGCGGCGTTTTCGAAGTCTTCGATGGGGATGGCGCGGTCGTATGCCGCGCCGGCGATCTCGCGGCCCACGCGCAGCCGCAGCACCTCGATGTTCTGCGGCTTGCCGGTCTCGTTCGTCGCGGTCCACACGTTGTCCTTGCCGTCGAGGCGACGCACGGTCTTCTTGTCTTGGCGGATGAACTCGATGGCGCCGTCGGGCGAGAAGGCGAGGTAGTAGTCGTCGAGGTTGCGGAGCTTGCGCTTGAGGCGCTCCTTGCCCGGGGCGACGCCGCGGATGGGCTCGCCGCTGGGGATGATGGAGACCTTGGCGCGCGGCCGGGGAGAGTCCTTCGCGTCGCAGGCAAACTCGACTTCGTTCTTGCCGGCCGCGAGTGTGGGCGCGTCGCCCCGGGGCGCGATCTGGTCGAGCACCGCGCCGCGCTCGTCGCGCAGCGTGCAATCCGTTGGCGAGTTGAACTCGATGAACTGGCCGCTTTCGAGGGTGGCTGGGAAGACGATCTGCTGGCCGGCGATGAGCAGCCGCGGGTTGGCCTGCGTGGTTTTGACCATGGGCAACGCTCGGATGGGGCTGATGTAGCACGTGACCTCGTCGTTGGGCGGGAGGTTGTTGTAGTAGATGTTCAACTCGCTCACGTGGCTTGTGGCGAGCGGGGTGCGGCAGATGCGCATCGCGTGGCCGTAGGGCCATTGGTAGTCGTAGTGCTCGTCCGCGGTGCGCTCGCGCAGGAGCAACTCGAAGTAGCGCCAGCCGGTGAAGTCGATCTTGACGATGTGCTCGTCCCAGCAGCCGTGGTAGAGCTGGGGGCTTCGGAGCTGGAAGTTGATGACCTCGCCCTTGCCGTCGCCGTAGATCCACACGCCCATCGCGGCGCAGCGGCCGAGGTTGAGGTCGGGCACAAACTTCTTGGCCAGACGCGCCCAGGCGCCGGTGCGCTCGGCGTTGGTGTTCTTCGCTTTGAAGCACGCGCTGGACCGGCCGACTTTGACCTGGTCCGTGGACAGGGTCAGGCTGTGGGTCACGCCTCGGGCCGCGCCGGCCGTGCGGAACTCGCCGGGCTTGGCGAATGCCGCGAGCGTGAAGCCGTCGGGACTGTCGTATGGCGCGGCCGAGTAGAGCGCTTGAATGCGCAGCTTAGGCTTTTGCGTCGCGTAGCGGTTGGCCACAGTCCAGCGCCGGCGCGCGTCCTCGGTCGCGACGACTTTCTGGGCGAGGTAGTCGGTGGGCACAAACTGCCACTCGCCGTCGTCGGCTTGGGTGAGATGGAACTCCTCGCGCGGCGTGCGCAGCCGCTCTTTGACCGCATCGCTGAAGTAGCCGCTGAGCCGCAGCTTTTCGTAGCGGCCGATCATCTCGAGGTATTCGCCTTGCCGCGCGTTCCAGGGCCGGGACGCGGGCGAGAGCGTCTGGAACGACATGGACATGTCGTTGCCGAGCGCTTTGGCGCAGAGGTATTCGACCTCGTCGGGCCACTCCGCGTCGTGCCACCAGGTGGGTCCGAGGATGGCCCACCAGCCGAGTTGGGACGGCATGAGGCTGAGCTTCTCGTAGCGCACGTTGGCCTTGACGTGTTCGTCCACGCAGCGCTTGAGGCCCCACTGTGGATGGTCCCA
>JAJRTI010000477.1 GCA_024278415.1 Planctomycetota bacterium
GCCGCATTCGCCAGAATGCGGGCAATCCGTAAGCGACTCGCCCGTCCACCCCAAGCCTGGCGGCTTCGGCTACGGCGCGGCGCGTTGTGGGCCGTTCATTGCCCGGCCCGCATGCTGGCGCATGCGGTTACCCTGTTTTGGCTACAGACTGATTTGGTTTGAAAGGAGTCTTGTTGTGAAACGGAAATGGATTGTCGCCGCGGCCTTAGCCGTCGCCTCGACCGCGCTGGCCGCGGGCACGGTGCAATGGATCAGGCGCCCGGCCAAGCTTCATGCTGGCGGGAGCGCCAGCGCTCCGGTTGTGGGCCGCGCCAAAGTCGGCGACCGAGCGTTCGTGCTCGAACGAGCCGGCGCGTGGCGCAAGGTCAGCGTGGGGGGCCGGCAAGGCTGGGTGCATCGCAGCCGCCTCACGAAGAGAAAACCCAGCCGGGACACGATTGCCGAAGGCAACGTGCTGGCCCCGGGCGATCTGCAAGTGGCCCGCATGGACAGCGCGGCCGGCATTCGCGGCCTCCAACCCGAAGCCCAACAGTACGCGGCCGCGAAAGGCATCACCCAGAACGTGCAAGACTCCGTCGACCGCCTCGATGCGTTCTGCAAGACCATCCGGTCTGCTGAACTCCAGGCGTTCATGAAGTCGGGCAAGCTGGGCGAATACAGCGGAGGAGGGGAGTAGCCATGAAGAAGCAACACATCCACCTATGCGCGTTGGCGCTCCTCTCGGCCGCCGGCTCCGTCGTGCTAACCGGCTGCACCGAAGGCCAAGTCATCTCTGGCACGGATCTCGGCAATCTCGTGGCCGCCGGCGCCAGCATCGTGACCGACGAAAAGACCGCGACCCGGCTTGGCAACGTCACCGGCAAGACGTGGCAAGGCCTCCGCGGATTCGACATCAAGGAGGAGATCGGCATCGGCCAGTCGGTCGCACTGGCCGCGTTTTCGAGAATCGGCCCCCTGAGCCAGGACACGGAGCTGCTCCGCTATGTGAACCTTGTGGGCCTGACGTGCGCGGAGACGTGTGACCGGCCCGCGCTGCCGTACAAGTTCGCGGTCGTCGAGAACGACGGCATGGTCAACGCGTTCTCGGCGCCGGGCGGGTACGTGTTCATCACCACCGGCGCGCTGAGGCTCATGAAGAATGAGGCCGAATTGGCCGGGGTGCTATCGCACGAACTCGGCCACATCACCGCCAAGCACGCGCTGAAAATGGCCCGGGCCGGCAAGATCGGCGAGGCCGCGGTGGACCTGGGCGCGCAGACCGAGAAAGACAAGCAGAAGTTCATGGAGCTGGTCGACCTGATCGTCAACGGGCTTCTGGAGCGGGGCTTGAGCAAGGGCGACGAGTACCAGGCCGACCGCCTGGGCGTCGAGTTCGCATACAACGCGGGCTACGACCCCCGCAGCATGAGCGCGTTCCTCGCCACGCTCAAGTCCAAGGAAGGCAGCTACGATTCAGGCTGGTTCAAGACCCACCCGCCGCTGACGAGCCGCATCACGAAGATCAACGCGCAGATTCGCAGAGACATGCCGGACGCGGCGGGCATGGCCGTGCTCGAATCCCGTTTCCAGAGGCGCTGCCTCGCCAGGCTGAGGTAGTGCGTTTGGCGCCCCGCCCGCAGGCCCATCGTTGCGAAACGAGGCGGCCCGGGCGAGCCGGCCTGCTCCGTCCCCAAGGGCGCTTCAGTCCAAACTGGAGCGCCCTTTCCTTGTGCAGACAGGTCTCGCCGCGAAGGGCTACGGCGCCAGCACCTCCACCGGCGCGAATTCAATGACCGCGCTGTTCACCGAGTATCCCACGTAGGTGATCGATTTCAGGGGCCGCTTGAGCTTCGCCTCCAACGTAACGCCATTGACGGAGTACGTCACCTTCTGCGCGGCGAGATCCACCTTCACGACCATCTGCATGGCCTTATTGGGGATCTTGACAGGCGCGCCTTGAGACTTGCTCTGGGGCTGTTCGATCAGCGCCTGCTTGGCCCTGAGGCGAACCCCGCATTGCACGAGCTTGGCCGGGTCGGGGCCATCGCCGAACACGAGGAAGCCGTTGCTGAGCAAACCGCTGATGCTCGGCGCGGCCTGGATGCGGGTCTTGAACGTTGCCGCGCTTGTGATGGGCTTCTCCAGTTTGTTGAGTGCGAACCCGATCTGCTTTTTGCCCTTGACCTGGATGCGATAGCCAAGCCGGCACGCGAAGACCTTGCATCGCACGACCTTGTCGAAGTCGCCGTCCTTGGGCGTGGGGGGCGGCAGCAGGTAGTTGGGGTCTTCGGGCTTGCTCCAAGCGACGCGGAGAGGCTGGCCCGCGGCCGATTGCAGGGCCGCGCCCGCGTCCGCAAAAGAGAGCACCTGCCCGCTCACGGTGGCCATGTACAGCCGTCCCTGCGCCGCGGCCATGCCGTCAAAGACCGGGATGGTGTCCAGCGCCAAGCGCGCGGCCACTTTCCCGTCGGCCTCGGCGACCACCCAGAGCTGGCCCCCGCGCCGGCCTTCCAGCGCTTCGGCTTGGCTCTTGAGCTTCGCCTTCACGTCCGGGTCGTCGGGCATGTAATACGCGCGGCGCTCGTCGATCAGCACCGGCGGCCCCGCGACAAAGAGCCTGTCGCCGGCCGCGGCCATCGCGCGGACGTTGACGCCGGGCTCGTCCACGGTCCACCCGAAGCGCGCGGCCGTGAGGTCGTCACGCGGAAAGAGACGGCGCAGCTTCCAGTCGGACGCATTTGGGCTTCTGAACCTCGACCGCAGGGCCATCTTGCGGTTGGCCTGCTGCACCCGGCGCATCGCGTCCTCCGCAACCTTCTTGTCCGCGGCGTAGAGTTGGTATTCCAACACGGACGCGTTGACCATGAACTCGGGCCGGCGGCCGTATCCGTAAACCCGCTTGTCGTCCACGCACAGGATGCGGCCGGACGGCGCAAGCCGGCCCGCCTGAAACCACCCGCCATATCCGCCCGTGACGCGGCGGCCGTACATCCAATAGGAGCGGAAGAAATACGTGTCGTCCAGGAAACCGTTTTGGCAGAAAACGTGGAAGTCTTCCCGCGGCTGCTCGGTCACGGGCTTCAGTTCCAGATCCAGCCGCTTGCCGTTGAAGTCGATCTTCTGCGACCGCATCCAGATGTGCCGGCCATCGCACGAGAGCACGTCGGACGACGCAACCGGCATGTTGTTGCCGCCGCGGGTGTTCTTGAGATAGACGAGTTGCATGTCCTCGCCGGTGTTGGGGTCCTTGTCGTCCATCACGACTTCGCCCAGCAGCTTGCCGGCCGTCGGGTCGAGCCGAATGAACCGAATACCGCCGTCGAGGAACATGTTGCGCCCGGCCGTGCAGTAGAGCACTCCGTCGTGCACGAGCACACTGCCGTGCACGGGCCACGCGGATTCGAGCCGCTCCCACGCCATGACGCGCCGGTCCACAGGCGCGGCCCGG
This sequence comes from Planctomycetota bacterium, assembly GCA_024278415.1. Next base: position 3,428 of record JAJRTI010000477.1, read on the forward strand.
AACCGCCACGCCAGCTTGCCGTCCGCCGCGCGCAGCGCGTACACGTAGCCGTCGCGCGCGCCGAACAGCGCGAGGCCTTTGTAGTAGGTGGGCGGCGAGTCGATGGGGCCGCCGACGGTGTACGACCACAGCCGGCGGCCGTTGGCCGCGTCGAGCGCGTATAGCGTGTGCGTGTTGGCCGCCGCGACGAACACCTTGCCCGCGGCGATGGTGGGTGCGGTGAGCCGGCCGCCGATCTTCGCGCGCCAGCTTTCTTTCAGCTTCGCGTCCACGGCCGCGGTGGTGGAGCCGCTGCGCGCTTCGTCGTGGCGATAGGTGGGCCAATCACGGGCGCCGGCCGCTGGGCCGTCGGCCTTGCCGTACGCGGGGCCCTTCTCCAACCTTGCCTCGCCCGAAAGGCTTGCCGCGCTCGGCTGCGGAACGGGCCCAGACGCCAGCGCATTGAAGCCGGTGATCTTCGCCTCCAGTTGGCAGCCGCAGGCGTTCATGGGCGCGTACAGCAATCCATTGCAAGGCATCACGCCGTAGATGCATCCCCCCCGCACCCAGTGGTTCACCTTCCAGTGCTCCTTCTTCAAGTCGACGAATTCCGTGCCGTTGCGGGCCGTGAGGATGTAGCGATTGGTCGCCTTGGCCGGGTAGCAGCGATGGTGGAACCAGTGCACCTTCACGTCGGCCGGGAACTCGCGCTTTTTGTCGCCGGTGAAGGGATCGTATCCGACGAAGGTCCCATCTTGGTTGCTGTTGGCGATCGCCGCGGTCCACACGAGCCCGTCCGCGACATAGAGATCCTTGAGCGACATGTGGCCGCAGGGCCTCTGCTTTTGCTCCCACACCTTCTTGCCGTCCTTCGCGGTCCGGCCGGACATCTTGCCGTCGTTGCCGGCGAACAACACCATGGACTTGTAGAGCACCACGCGGGGGCCGGTGTTGGTGTGCACGGGGATGCGCACCGGCGCGGGCTTGCTCCGCCACAATACGGCCCCGTTGCGTCGGTCGAGACAAACGAGCTTCGCCCCGTCGTGGAACACCACCCGCGTCGCGTCCACCGCAAGTGAACAGGGCGCGACCGGGGTCTCCAGCTTCCACAGAAGCCGGCCAGATTCTGCGTCGTACGCGAGGATGTTTCGTTTCTCGCCATGCCAGCCCCATTCGGGATTTGCGCGCCGCGTGTTTGCCCACACGTACGTCGAGACCCGGCGCCACATCGGCAGCCGCGATGGCGACTCGCCCGCGACGAGGAACACCACGCCCTTGGACACGACGATCTCTTTGGTGAATTCACTCCCTGCATACGTTTTCAGCGTCTCGCCCGTGGCCGCGTCGAGCATGGTGGCCGGCGCGTCGATGCCCAACGTGACGTACACGCGGTCGCCGACCGCGGCCAGGCGGCGCAGCAACTGCGCGGGGCCGCTCTTGAGCGGGAACTGCGTCGTGCACCAGCGGTCGATCTTGCGTTTCCACAGCACCACGCCGTTGAACCCGTCGCGAGCCACCAGCCGCCACTTCGGGGGCAACTGGATGGACGCGGTCGGCCCTTCGTCGATGATGTAGTACAACCGGCCTCTCGCCGACACCAAGGCGGTCATGCTGGCCATGTGGTCGTGGTGCCGCGCCCACATGGGGCTGCCCACCCACTGAAGCCGCGTGGGCGGGCCGACCACGTCATCGTTCGCCACCGGGTTGCCGTCCGGGCCGTGGAGATAGTGCGTCCACTCGTCGATGTTATTCGGCCAAGGCTTCACGATCCGGCGCCACTGTCCGCGTTGCCGTACGAGCGCCACGCCGTTGGGCGCGAGCACGCGCAGCAACTCCGCGTCCGTGACTTGCGCGGGGTCTTGCGCCACGATCAAGTTCACGAGGTTGTCCGCGTACGGCAGGCGCTTGCCGTCCCACCGATCTACGCAGACCTCGCCGTACTGCCCCTTGGCCAACAGCCGCTGGCGCGCTTGGGCCACCCGCGCCGGGTCGGTGTCCAGCCCTTGCACGACGAATTGCGGCCCCGCGCGCAACTGCGCGGTCAGCGTCCCGTCGCCGCAACCCAAGTGGACGACCAGCCCGCCCTTGACGCCCGACTGCTTCAGCAGCGCAGCCGCGTCCTGGCCGAGCGCGGGCAGGGCGAAGACAAGCGCCGCAATGTAAAGCTGGCCCACAAAGCGATGCAACCGTTGTTCTGATTCGACGTTCATGGACTTACACCTCTTCGTTTCACGTTCAACATGGCCGCCGGCTGCAAGCAAGATCGGCGGAACCAGGGGGAAGATTGGAATTCGGGAATGCGGGACGCGCCTGGCCCCCAACATCTCGACACTTCACCATTCGACCCACGCACACGATTCTCGCACGATGCCCGCAAGAATGCCAGAGGCGTGCGCCTTGGAGTGCGCCGGCTTGACGGCGCTCTCGATCGCAGCGCGAAGCGCTGCTTTGCGGTTGCAGCCCCAGGCCGCTTCGCCGATAGGGAATCTGCCCCACGACCAAGTCAAAGCGGCGTCGAGCCGCCGCACTCCATGAGCCCGCATGCTGGCGCATGCGGCTACCCGCGCCATCAGTCCGCGGCCATCACGACGCGGAAGCCGACGTTATACACCCGTTGATAAGGCTTGTAAACCAGCCGATACGACGCGCGGCAGCGCTTGGGTCGGTCGCGCCAGGAGCCGCCGCGGGCGTGCGGCCCGTTGGGCGACTGGGTCCATTCCCACACGTTCCCGTGCATGTCGTACAGCCCCCAGGCGTTCGGCCGGAACTTGCCCACTTCGCACGACACGAGTTGCCCGTCGTTGAAGCGCGTGTCGCGGGGGATCCAATCGTCATACTTGCTCGGGTTGGCGAGCGGCACGTTCTCTTTCTTGTACGGGTGGCTCACCGCGTCGCGCAGCTTCACGTCGGCCATGTTGGCGAACTGGGAGAAGTCCGCGTCCAGGCCGCCGAAGTAGAACGGCGTGGCCGCGCCCGCGCGGCAGGCCCACTCCCACTGCGCGTCGGTGGGCAGCGTGAAGCGCCGGCCCGTGCGCCGGCTGAGCCAATCGCAGAACGCCACAGCGCGCTCGTAGGACACGCGCACGACCGGCTGCTGGGGCCGGTTGAGCGGCCAGCCCTGCACGCCGAATTGCATCGCATGCCGAATCTCGACGCGGCTGTCGTGCGCCGGGTCGAAGCGCGCATACTGCTCGTTGGTGATCTCGAACTGGCCCATCCAGAATGCGCGGAGCTTGCTGCCGTCGGTCAGTTCGCCACCGGGCACAAGCGTAAGCGAAAGCTTGATGCCCTCGCCGAGGTCGAACTCGCATCGAGTCTTGGCGCCGGCCGCGGCCTGGCGGCGCTTGGCCTCGGCCTCGTCGAATGCGGAGTGCGGAATGCGGAGTGCGGAATGGCGGATTGGCTGCGCGACAGGTTTGACAGGCGGAGGATTGGGGCCGAGCGGCGGGCCGGTCCATTCCATGTCCACGTCGACGTTGGCGTAGCGCTTGAGCATCTCGCGGCGCCGGCGGGCCACCGGCGCGACGCGCTTCTCGCCGGCGATGGTGAGCCAGGAGCCGTGGTAAGGCGCGTTGAGGTCGATCCACGTGATAAGCCGGTCCCAGGCTTCGGCGCCAAGCTGCACGCCGTGGTGTCCCTTGCGCAGCATCTGGTAGAGCTGCGTCGTGCTCACGTGCACGTCCATGGGCGAGAGCATGTGGAAGTCGCTTTCGAGGCCCGGCCGGCGCACGAAGCGCTGGAGGTTGGCGTACGCGACGGAGAACTTGCCCGCGTCCTGCCGGCCATCGTGGTAGCGGCTGCTGTAGTCCTTGATGAACACGTCGCCGCGCAGGTCGGGCAGAGATGTGCCGTCGGCCCGCGGCTTGCCGTTGTGGCAGCCGAGGCAGTATCGGTCGATCACGGGCTGCACTTCCCGCGAGAAGCTGTATCCCCGCGCGGGTCCGCGCCAGGGCTTAATCTTGCGCGGCTTGGTGATCGAGGCGATCGTGCGCGCGTTCATGGTCGACTCGTTCTGGCGTTCGTGGCATCCCACGCACGAGAGCGTCTCGCCCGGCATGCCGGCGAACCAACTGCGCATGACCTGGAGCGCGGCGCCGTCCTCGTCGAGCGGCTGCACGGAGATGGGCGTGTTGGCCGGCGCGCGGAACGCGGCCGAGCCGTCGGCCTCGACGGGCACGGTGCCGAGGATGCGCCGGATGTCCCACGGCCCCTCCATGCCCACCACGCCCTGGGGCCCGCCCATCCTTGGATAGTCGTAGGTGTACGTGAATAGGCGCAGCTTCTTGACCGTGCCCCGCGGGATGCCTGCAAGGCCGGGGCCGGCGTACACGTCCGTCATGTAAACCAAGCAATCCTTGCGCTTGAGATTCACCCGGTCGCGAATGATGGGCGGCTTGGGAGTCGTGCGGACCGGCACGGGTTCCAGCAGCGCATAGCCCGGCTGCTCCTTGACGAGCACGATGTTGTCGAACACGTCCACGAGGTAGATGCCCCACAGCGACGTGGGCGACGGCTTGCAGGCCACGAGGAAATACTTGTCGCTCAGCGGATACGGGTGCAGGAACTTGGGCCACGACGCGTCCACGAGTCGGTCCTCGATGAGCGCCTCGACCTTCTTGCCGTAGCCCGGGATGCGCTGCACCGCGCCGTCGGCTTCGCGCCGGCCCTGGGCCGGGTCGAGGATCACCAGTTCGCCCATGCGCGGCACGCCGTGGTGGCCGCTCACGATGGTCACGACCTTGGTGGGGCTGCCTGGGATGGGCCGCGTGTAGAACATGGAGTTGGGCCAGTACGAGCCGCTGCCGTAGTACGCCATCTGCTGCGTGCCGTCCGGGTTCATGTGGAACAGGATGCGGCTGTGCGTGTGCGGCGTGTCGGTGTACTCCCAGCGCGTGTAGAGGATGCGGCCGTCGTTCATGACCGTGGGGCACCAGTTGTGCTCCTGGTCGAAGCACAGTTGCCGCATGTCCGAGCCGTCCGCGTTCATGATGAACAGGTTCGCCACCCGGGTGCTGCCGTTCACACACGGCACGCCCGCAAACGTGCGCGTCGAGCTGAAGATGATGCGGCCGTCCGGCAAGTAGCACGCGTCGTAGTTGTCCACGTCGTCGTACGTGCCAGGCGTCACCTGCCGCAGGCCCTTGCCGTCGATGCCGATCTCGAAGATCTGCCAGCGGTTGTGCGAGCCGATGGACGAGAAGAGCAGCCTGTCGCCGTCGAAGTGCAGGTCCACGTCGCCGACGAAGTAGGATCCCTTCTTGGGCTTGTAGAGCCGTTTGAGCTTGGCATCGGGCTGGCGCACGTCGAGGAACGCGATCGCGTCGTCGAAGCCGCTGCGCGGCAGCACGCAGTTGCTCTGCCAGTTTTGCGGCAGGCCCAGGCGGGGGGATCGCGCACTGCGTTTCACGATGAGCAGCCGCTCGAAGTCGATGAGCGGGTTCTTGAGCAGCAAATCGCGCTGCTCGGCCTGGAGCTTGGCCACGTCCTCGAGCGCGGCCTCATCGCCTTGGGTGAGTGCGACGCGAATTGCGGCCTTGCGCTTTGCGATGCCGGCCAGGCGCGCGATCGCCTGCTGGTGGCTCATGAACTTTGCGGGGAACTCGGCCGAGAGGTCGTCGATGGCGCGGCGCATCGCGGCGGTGTCGATGAGGTCGAGCGCGGCGAGGCCGGCCTTGATCCGCGCCTGCTTGGCCTCCTGCCGGCGCCGCTTTTCGAGGCCCGGCCGGCGAAGAATCCAACCCGGAGGAAACGGCTTCGACGACTCCATGCGGAACGCGCTGATGTGGGGCATGCAGCTCTGGCGCTGAAGCGTCACCGTGTGCATGCCGGCCTCGATGCGCATGGTGAACTGCTTCTCCCACTTGGCCTTGTCGGTGGTCCAGCCGCCTGTGACGCTCGCCAGGCCGGTGTGCACCTTCTTGCCGTCGAGCAGGATGTCCACCGGCCGAGAGGCGGCCGCGGTATAGAGCGCGACGAAGGTGTAGTCCGCGGTGACCGGGAACTCGATCTCGTAGTGGGCTTGGTTGGGATACTTCTGCCCGTTCCAGATGCAGGGGTAGAGCTTGGCGTAGCCCACACCCCGCTTGCTCACCTGCACGTTGCCGCGGTCGAACTCCGGCGCCGCAATGGTGAACTGCGACACCGAGCCCGACCAATCGACTTGGCATTCGCTCCGCGTGGGCGGAACCCACCCGGCCGGGAACGGCTCGGACGACACGAACTGGAGCGCGCTGATGTGCGGCATGCACTCCCCCCGCTGGAGCGCGATCGTGTGCTTGCCCTTGGTGATGCGGATGGTGCACTGCTTCTCCCACTGAGCGCGCGTCGTGTTCCAGCCGCCCGTTACGCTTGCGAAGCCGGTGTGCACCACCTTGCCATCGAGGAGGATATCGACCGGCCGCGGGCTGGCCGCGGTGTAGAGCGCGACGATGGTGTAGTCCGCGGTCACCGGGAAGTCGATGTCGTACTCCGCGCGGTTGGGCAGCTTGCCGGCGTTCCAGATGCAGGGATACTTGCCGGCGTACTGTTGGCCCGCCATGCTGACGCGCACATTGCCCCGGTCGAACTCGTACGCGCCGATGATGAAGCTGTTTGCCGCGGCGTGGGCTGCCGTCGCCGCCACAAGCGCGGCCGAGAGGGCGCAGATGCATGCGCGAATAGTTTTGAGTCTCATGCCTGTCATTATGTCCTAGCGCGTCCTCTCGCCGCAACCAAAAAGTTCGGGTGCAGGTCTGAACGTACGTAGTAAACTGGCAACACTTCAGCCGATTGCAACAGCCGTTGGCCCCATGAACGTGCGCGAGTTCAATGGACAGCGTTTCCGCTTGACGCAACGCTGTTGGGAAGCCCAACGGGCTTCCGGCTTCTAGCCCAGGGTTGCGGCCGCAGGCC
>JAJRTI010000478.1 GCA_024278415.1 Planctomycetota bacterium
ACCGAGAAGAGCTTCGACTTCAAGGTCGAGGCCAAGAAGATCACCCTCAACTACCAGAACCTCGACTCGTGCCGCGTGAGCTACTACCTCATGGACGTGGAGCTGCTGTTCTCGCGCAAGCCTTTTGTGCAGCAGTTCTCCGGGCAGTTCGGCTACATCCAGCCCAACTACGCGCAGACGATCGCACTGGACCCGGCCAAGACGCAGCACACGTTCGACCTGCCCGACCGTTTCCACAGCAGCAACGTGCTCGTGGAGGTCCGCGCCGGCGGCATGAGGAAGACGCAAGCGTACTACGCGAACAGCCTCGCGGTTCAAGTGATCGAGAACTACGGCCAGGTGAAGGTGACGCACGCGCAGACCGGCAAGCCGCTGCCCAAGGTCTACGTGAAAGTCTACGCGCGCATGAAGGGCGGCGACGTGCGCTTCTACAAGGACGGGTACACCGACCTCCGCGGCCGCTTCGACTATGCGTCGCTCAGCACGAACGATCTCGACTACGTCGAGCGCTTCTCGCTGCTGATCATGAGCGAAGCCAACGGCGCGGTCGTGAAGGAGGCCGCGGCGCCGAAGAGGTGACAAGGTGAGGGGGCGACACGGTGAAGACGCCCCTGCCCGAGGCTCCGTTTCGGGCAGGGGCGGGGCTCGCTATCGCTTCTTCGCGCCCCCGACCAGGGCGCGAGGGCCGTCCCAGAAGACTTTCTTGGTCACGTAGAACGGCGCGCCCACGACAGCGGAAGTGCCTCTGGCTGTGCAGATGCATATGACTGCCCAACTCACAAGACCTCCGTAGGCGGCGAATTCAACGCCATCGCTGAAGGGGGCGGTAACGAGACCAACCGCACTGCCGATCACCACAGCAGGAGGCACGGCCGCGACTCCTCCGACGATAGCGCCACCGATTGCGCCCGCCTTGGCCGGGACGACTACGTACGAGCCTTCGTCTTGATAGGCTTCAAAGAGGAACCAATCAGACCACCAATCCGCTGCTGCTTGCCTTGGCATTGATCCCAGCACGGCCATAGTGATCGCGCTGACTGACAACATCGTCTGCATCTTCATCTGCTCGCTCCTTTCTCTGGCAGACGCTGCGTGATCATCGGATGCGGGACGGTTAGCGAAGCCCGTGCCAGAACCCCCGGCCGCCAAATTGAGCTGGAATATCGGCCTTCTTGGTGTATTCGCAGCTATTCGCTCCACACACCGCACCATTGATCGGTCATCCGATGTGCATTCCCCGTACGTGCGGCGCATGCCCCAATTGCGAACATCGCTACCGAACACCAACCGCGGACATTCACAGTACATGCCCCGGAGATGCACGGTCGAGCAGGCTCGGGTGCGTGTTTAGCATGCGCGGCAGCCGCATTCGCCAGAGTGCGGGCGTTCTGCGAGCCACGCGTCGGTTGGCCCGCATGCTGGCGCATGCGGCTACGCGTCTGGCGTGCGTTTCTTCGCATGCGCACGCCAAACACGCACAGACTTAACGCGGCACACGGCAGCGAAGCACCCTGTACGCAATTGGCCTGTGCCCCGACCTGAAGGTCGTCGTTTTCGAGGAGGTGCTGAGGCGGCCCCGTCGGTTTCTCACCCTCCGTGCGCTCCTCCGAGAACTCGCCCGCCTTGCCTGGGTCCAGGCGGCCGCGTGCCGCAACCCACGATGCCGAGCTTCGGTATCACATCTGGTGAGCCAGTCGTATCAGCGCCTGGTGCAGGTCGCCAACGAAGGCTCCAAGCGATGGATCGTGCTTCCCGGCCTTGAAGAAGTCCATGTTGGTGACGAGTTCGTCGGCGAACTCAATACCTCCCAAGGTTAAGAGGTTCCCTCCCTGTCCCTTGATGCACGCATCCTTGAGCATCTGCTTGTAGAGATCTCGCTCGCACTTGCCACGCCGAACCGTCGGGCGATAGCCCACGACCTTCATGAAGGTGTCGGGATCGGCCAGGAACCACCGCTCGATGTGGGGGTCGGGACAAGCGATGACCGTGTGCTCCTGGAATGCCTCATCCAACGCCTCGTTGATCTGCCTCCGGGCTTCGTTGACAGGCGTGCAGTTCGCGTCAATGGCGACGACAAAAAGGTCAGGCAGTTCAGCGCCGATCGCGCCGGCCTTTACCATTGCCTGGCAGTGCTTGAGTTCGCTCAAAACCCGACCATGGCCCCCACGCCCGCAGCGCACCTGCGTTGCGACCTCCAGCCCTGCTTCCTTGGCAAGCCGTTTCACTACGGCTCCCACGAACGCCTCATGCGCGTGGTCCTCGACAAAGAGATCCACCCGGCCCTCACTCATCGATCAGTCCTCGCATCATCAGACGGCTGAACGCGCCGTCCTCTTCGTCCGTCTCCAACCCGTCATCGATTTCTATATTCTGGAATAAGGGACCGGTGGCCTCGAAGGGCACGATCTTCGTCGTACGTCCGGTCCGCCGAACATTGAGGAGGCCTATGTCATCAGGACATGGCCGCGCCATTTTCAGAATCGCGTCACAGAAGACCGGGGAATGGGTCGTGACGATGAGTTGCCTGCCCCGCTCCATGGCCAGCGACGCGAGCACCTTAGCCACGAGTTCCAGCCGCCTCGGATGGACGCCGTTCTCAGGCTCTTCGAACGCCAACAGCGATCCCCCCCATGGGTTGAGCGCAATCGCGCACAGCGCCAATATGCGCAGTGTCCCCTCCGAGATGATGCGCGACGAGTAGTCCACGCCATTCTGCCGGATCATGATATCCAGGGTGCCGCGGCGCTTGTCGAGGTCTACCTCCACCTGCTCCACGGATGGGATGAGCATCCTGAGGGTTCGCACGACTGCTTCGTAGTGCTTGGGTTCCTCTTCTCGAAGCCGATACAGGAACGGCGCGGTGTCCTCACCCAACATGCCAATGTCGTGCGCCTCCTTAGGCGACGCTTCCCGACGCATGGACACGCGCGGGTCCAGGTAGTACGTACGCCAGCCCCTGAGTTCTGCACGACACTTCTCAATGGGCGTGAAGCGAGATCCGATAAGCCGAGGGTCGGAGAGCTTCGTATGGTTCTGATGCAGCGGCTCAACATTGGGTCGCCCTCTATCGCTGCTTCGGATGTGAATCTCGTCCCCCTGCCGCTCGATCCTTGGCTTGCCAATCTCGCGGCCGCTTGATCTGCTGAGCCTCGCCAGGCGCTCGTCCTCGACCGTCAGCGCGCCCGTGCGGGGCCGGACGCCCACTGAGACCCGATACTGATAAGTCTCCTTGGCCAGTTCCAGCTCTGCGTCAATAGTGAACTGAGCTGCCCGCTCCTCGAGCAACGCGGCCATGCCGCCGCTTGGGAATGACAGGGTCTCCAGCGGAATACCGCGAATTGGATCGGAGAGAGCATCGCTCAGTGTGGATTCAGTACCCAACCGAGACAACACCTGAACGGCATCGATAACGTTCGACTTGCCCGCCGCATTCGGTCCGAAGAATACAGCCAGCCTGGGGAACTGGACGTCCACATCGGCCAGCGATTTGAAACCCGAGACTCTGAGTCTTCTGAGCATGGGCGGCCACTCCAACAGCCTGTCTGGTTCCGCAACGTCGGTCTCAGAATACACGCGCACCGCGCCATTGGCAAGCTTCAGCGTTGCGCGCCACAGGGCGTGCTGCTACCCCAACCCCTCTTCGATCAGCTTCGCGCCTTCTTCGAGCGCGGCGGGGATGCCGCTGGCGTCTTTGCCGCCGGCTTGGGCGAGGTCGGGCTTGCCGCCGCCGCCGCCTTTGATGTGCTTGGCCGCGGCCTTCGCGATGTCGCCGGCCTTCAGGCCCTTGCCGATGAGGTCCTTGGTCAACGCGACCACGAGCAGCGGGTTGCCCTTCGAGATGCCGGCCAGAATCGAGGCCACGCTGCCGGTCTGGCGCAGGCTGTCCGCAAGCTGGCGAAGCTCGATCGGGTCGCCGACTTCGCCGGCGTCGTACGTTACGATCTTCACGCCCGCGGCCTCCTTGGCCTCGCTGAGCAGGGACTTGGCCGACGCGGAGCCGCCGCTTTTGCGCGCTTCTTGCACGGCCTTCTTCAGATCCTTGATCTCCTGGAGCAACGCGGCCGCGCGCTCCACGAGCGAGCCCTCTTGCGCGTTGATCGTGGCGCAGACTTCGTGCACCAGCGCGTCGCGCTGCCGAAGCTGGGCGAGCACGCCGGGGCCGGTCACGGCCTCGATGCGCCGAATGCCCGCGGCCGCGGAGCTTTCCGCGCGGATCGAGAAGAGGCCGATGTCGCCGGTCCTCGACACGTGCGCGCCGCCGCACAGCTCCTTGCTGTAGTCGCCGCAGCTCACCATGCGCACGGTCTCGCCGTACTTCTCGCCGAAGAGCGCCATCGCGCCCGCGGCCTTCGCTTCGGCCATGGGCATGTACGCCGTGGCCACTTCGTCGTTGGCGAGGATCTTCGCGTTGACGATGTTCTCCACGTCCCGGCGTTCGGCGTCGCTCATGGCCTGGAAGTGGCTGAAGTCGAAACGCAGGTGGTCGGGCGCCACGAGCGAGCCGGCCTGCTCCACGTGCTCGCCGAGCACCTCGCGCAGCGCGTGGTGCAGCAGGTGGGTCGCGGTGTGGTTGCGCCGGATCGCCGCGCGGCGGGCCCAGTCGACTTTCGTGGCGACCGCGTCGCCGATCTTGAGCGTGCCCGATTCGACTTTGCAGAGATGTTGCGTGTAGCCCTCGACCTTCTTGGCGTCCGTCACCGCGAGCCTCGCGTGGGCCGCGACAATCTCGCCGGTGTCGCCCACCTCGCCGCCGGACTCGCCGTAGAAGGTGGTCCTGTCGAGGACGACCACGACCTCGTCGCCCTCGTTTGCGGACTCGGGCATGTCGTCGCCCTGGATGATCGCGAGGACTTGCGCTTCGGTTTCGGGCTCGTCGTATCCGACGAATTCGGTGCCCTTGGAGATCTCTTTGACCTTGGCCATGGGGCCGGTGTCGAACACGTCGCCCACGATGGCCGACGACTCGCGCGCCTGTTTGCGCTGGCGCTCCATCGCGGCCTCGAATCCCTCCATGTCCACGTCGTAGCCCTTGGCTTCGAGGATGTTCTGCGCAATGTCGACTGGGAAGCCATACGTGTCGTAGAGCCGGAACGCTTCGTCGCCGGACAGCGTCGTCCGGCCCGCGGCTTCCATCTTCTCGACCATCTCGTCGAGCAGCCGGCCGCCGAGCGTGAGCGTGCCGTGGAAGCGCTCCTCTTCGATCCGCATGATGCGGGTGATGTTCTCTTGCCGGTCGCGCACTTCGGGGTACGTGCCGCCCATGATGTCCGCGACGAGCGCCGCGAGCTTGTGCACGAACGGCTGATCGAGCCCGAGCTGCGCGCCGTTGGCCGCTGCGCGGCGCAGGAGCCGGCGCACGACGTAGCCCCGGCCTTCGTTGCCGGGCAGCACGCCGTCGCCAATGCAGAACGCGACCGCGCGCGCGTGGTCCGCAATGCGGCGCACCAGGGTCGATTCGACGGAGTCGGGGTCGTACTCGATGCCAGCCATGTCGCAGACCGCGTCGAGCATGGGCACGAAGAGGTCCGTGTGGAAGCCGGTGCGTTTGCCCTGCATGACCGCGGTGATGCGCTCGAAGCCCATGCCGGTGTCGATGTTCCTGTTGGGCAACGGCTCGAGCACGCCGCCGTCCTTGCGGTCGAACTGGGTGAAGACGAGGTTCCAGATCTCGGTGTAGCGCCGGCAGTCGCACTCGGGATCGCAGGTGTCTTTGCCGCAGCCATGTACGAGCCCCCAGTCGAAGTGGATCTCCGAGCACGGGCCGCAAACGGTGTTGGGGCCTTGGGAGATGACGTACGCGGGCCAGAAGTTCGCGCCTTCGCCGTAGCGGTAGATCTTAGCCTCCGGCACGCCGATCTTCTTGCTCCAGATCTCCGCGGCTTCGTCGTCGTCCTCGAACACGGACACGACGAGGTCCTCGGCCTTGAGGCCCATGTTGTTGAGCAGGAACTCCCAGGCCCACTCGATGGCCTCTTCCTTGAAGTAGTCGCCGAAGGAGAAGTTGCCGAGCATCTCGAAGAAGGTGTGGTGGAACGGCGTGCGGCCCACGTTGTCGATGTCGCCGGTGCGAATGCACTTCTGGCTCGTCGCGGCGCGCGTGAAGTCGTACTTCCCGCGGCCCAGGAACATGTCCTTGAACTGGTTCATGCCGGCGCCGGTGAACAGCAGCGTCGGGTCGTTCTCAGGCACGAGGGAATCGCTGGGCCACACGGTGTGGCCGCGTTCGCGGAAGAATTCGAGGAACTCGGTGCGGATGTCGTCAGCTTTCATCAGTTAGCCAGTCTCGGGTGTGGGGGAAGTCGTCGCTTGGGGCGAAGCGAACGACAATCCGCCGTACGACGGATCGATGTGTGCGGCGCGGGGTGACGTGGTTTGTAGTAGGGCGATTCATCGCCCCTCTCTCCAGGGTGGCCGACGGGCGATGAATCGCCCTACTACGAACGAGCACGTTCGGATTGTGGCCGAAAACTGCGTTAGAAACGAAGACGAGAACTCAGGGCCAGGGGGCGAGGGGATGAGCAGCACGCTCTGCCCTCATCCCTCATCCCTTGTCCCTCATCTCCTATCACTTCGCCTTCAACACCATGTATCCGTCGTTGGTCACGATGAGCGCGTCGTCGCTGCCGGCGCCGCGGGCGAAGTCCTTGAACTGCTCGACCGTCTCGACGGGTCGCTTGTTGAACTCTTGGACGACCATGCCCTCGCGGAACCCGGCCGCGTGTGCGGGGCTCCCCACGTGGACCTTAGTCACGACCACGCCCCTTTGGACCTTGAGGCCGAACTTGCGCACGTGGCCATCGTTGATCTGCTCGACTTCGAGCCCGCGCCAAGCCTTGGGCCCGAAGCGGCTGATCATGAGGCGCTTCACGTCCTTGCGGCCGACCGTGAGCGTGAGCGGCACAGTCTTGCCGTCGCGCAAGACTTCGACAGGGACTTTGTCGCCGGGATGGAGCGACTCGGCGAGGACGCGGAACTCGTAGCCGGAGCGGAATTTCTTCTTGTTGATGGACAGCAGCACGTCGCCGCGCTTGAGCCCAGCCTTCTCTGCGGGGCTGCCCTTGGCCACGAGGTCCACGAGCACTCCGCTCTGCGCCTTCACGCCCAGCGTCTTGGCGAGGTCGGGCGTCAGCTCCTTGGTGCGCAAGCCCACGTACCCACGCGCGATCTGGAGCCCGCGGCTGAGCTTGTCGATGATGTCCTTGATGCCCTCGCTCATGGGGATGGCGAACGCGATGCCTTGGCTGCCCTTGCTCATGGTGAAGATGGCCACGTTGATGCCGATCACCTCGCTGCGCAGGTTCACGAGCGGGCCGCCGCTATTGCCGGGGTTGACGGCCGCGTCGGTCTGGATGAGGCCGGTCAGCGCGCGGTGGTCGCCGCGGGGCGTGAGCATGCGGTCGAGCGCGCTCACGTGGCCCATGGTGCGCGAGGGCTGCGGGTCTTGCCCCACGCCGAAGGGATGGCCGAACGCGATGACAAACTGGCCCACGCGCACCTTTTCGGCCTCGCCGAATTTGGCCGCCTTGAGTTCCCGGCCAGCGTCGATCTTCAGCACGGCCAAGTCGACGCGCGAGTCCGAGCCCAGCACTTTCGCCTTGAACACCTCGCCACTCTCCAGGCGCACGGTCGCTTCGGTCTGGCCGGACACGACGTGCTCGTTGGTGAGGATGAGGCCGGACGGGTCGAATATCAAACCGGAGCCTATGCCCAGAGGATAGGGGGACTTGTTGTTCTTCTCACCGAAGAACTTGCGGTTGAAGTCCTCGAACGGATCGGGCCGCTCGAAGAGCAGGCCCTCGTCGCGGTGCAGCTTCTTCACCGCCGCGGTCACCCGCACCACGGCCGGGGACACGTCCGCGCACACCTTCACGAACGCGTTGTCGAGCGCATCGATGAACGACGGCTCGCCCGCGGTCGCGCGGCCGCACAGTGCGAAGAGCGCAGCGGCGCACACAATGGGCTTGAACGGTAGATGGCGGTCTTGGTTGTTCCTGGACATCATGGGGATTGTCCTCTTGCTGACAGAGCGGGCTTCGCCCGCACCCGGGAGCGGCTCCCGAAGCCTCTGCTCTTTACCCATAACTTGGGGTGCAGGTCTGAACGTACGTAGTAAACTGGGCGTTCATTCCCGTGGTGCGCCGGCGCAGAATGCACATGCGCCGAAGGCGCATCACAACATAGCCCAGTGCAAGCTCGTTCGGTCGCGTCAGCGGGCGAACGAGC